>NZ_CP128988.1:2805000-2961281 GCF_030406045.1 Thiohalobacter sp. IOR34 | reverse complement strand
GCGATCCTCGGCCCGGTTGAAGCGCACCGTCGCGCTATTCGCCGGGTTGGCCGGCGGTGCCTCGCTGCGGCGCGTGCCGACCTCCAGGCGAATCGACGGCGAGCGCCCCGAGACGTCGCTCACCGCCTGGTTGATGTGGTCGAAATAGTGCTCCTGGACCCAGTCCAGCACGAAACGGTTGGGCGCCAGCAGACGCAGCTCGTCACCCTCGGCAACCGCATGCAGGGGGCGGATCCAGGTATTGAACTGTTGTTCCGGAATCTCGGTTTCCAGGCGATCCAGACACTTCTTCCACAAAGGCGCGTCCAACGCAGTACTCCTCCGGACCGGGCAGGAAGTGGTTTCAAACGGGAGAAAAGGGCCAGTCTACCCCTGAAACCCGTCCTGATCCACATCCCCGTAAGGCGTTGACTTGACGGCCTGTCGGACGCAGGACTGATCTGCTGCGCGGGTGGGAGAGCGGCCTGAATCTCCCCGATTTCCCGTTGCGTAGTGTCCACTATGCGCCTCGAAATCGTGAAGATTCGTTCTCGTTCTCCCCCCTGCTCGCTACGACCGCCCCACGCCGACAGGCTGCTAGCCCGGATGATGGCGTGCCTGGACCCGCCGGGGATCGCGGCCTCCAGGCCGCGATTGACGCGGAGTCAACAGCCCCAGGAGTCTGTCGGACTTGGGATTGATCTACTGCGCCGTGGGGAGAGCGGCCCGAATCTCCCCCGATTTCTCGTTGCGTAGTGCCCACGATGCGCCTCGAAATCGTGAAGATTCGTTCTCGTTCTCCCATCCTGCCCGCTACGATCGCCCAACCTGCCTTGCCAGCCTCGCCCTCGGCATCGAATCCTTGGTGCAATATGCGGGTTAACGGCACGAGCTTGACCCGGTTTTCGCCCGCCGTTACCATTGCGCGTTCTCCGCAGACCGGTGCCGCCCGCCTGGCAACGCCGGTCAGGCACTGAATTTTTCAGGCAATTCGTCAATTCGAGTCCAGGACCATGAAAAGAACCTTTCAGCCCAGTAACCTGAAGCGCAAGCGCACCCACGGCTTCCGTGCCCGCATGAGCACCAAGAACGGTCGCCTGGTGATCAAGGCGCGTCGTGCCAAGGGGCGCCACCGCCTGACCGTCTGACGTCCTATCCGACTTACCGACATCTTGGCGCGGGGCACTCACCGCTTCCCACGGACAGTGCGGTTGACGCGGCCTGCCCAGTACCGGCAGGTCTTCGCCGGGAAGCTGAGATCGGCCGACCGGAACATGACGGTCCTGGCGACGCCCAACGGCCTGGCGCATCCCCGGCTCGGCCTCGCCATCTCGCGCAAGGTTTCACCCCGGGCGGTGGTGCGCAACCGCATCAAGCGGCAGATCCGCGAGGTCTTCCGCCAGCATCAGGCACAACTGGCCGCGCTGGATTTCGTGGTCATCGGTCGTCCCGGGCTGCGGGACCTGCCCGCCGACCGCCTGCGCAGCAGCCTGCTCTACCACTTGAACAAACTGAGCCGCCGGTCATGCGAAACCTCCTCATAGCCCTGATCCGAGCCTACCGCTTCCTGTTGAGCCCCTGGCTCGGCCAGTCGTGCCGTTTCCACCCGACCTGTTCCTGCTACGCCATCACCGCCATCGAACGCTTCGGTGCCCTGCGCGGCGGCTGGCTGGCGGCGCGCCGCATCGGCCGCTGCCACCCCTGGCACGCCGGCGGCATCGATCCCGTACCCGACAAGACTGCCCACCCGTAGAGTCCCCATGGAAAACCAGCGCCTGATCCTGTTCATCGCCCTCTCCTTCGTGCTGCTGATGCTGTGGGAGGCCTGGCAGCGGGACTATGGCCCGCAGCCGGAACCGGCCAGCGTCACCCAGCAGGCCGCCGGCGAGGCCGGCGCCGGCGCGCCAGCGGAGGATCTGCCGACCGGCAGCGCCCCGGCGGTGCCGGGCGATGCGTCGCTGCCGGCGGTCACTACCCTGCCCAGTGGCCAGCGGCTGCACGTGGTCACCGATGTCTTCGACATCGAGATCGACACCCGCGGCGGCGACATCCGCCGCGTCGACCTGTTGCAGTATCCACAGGCCGCGGACCGGCCGGAGGTGCCGGTGCGCCTGCTCGACGACCAGCCGCCGAACATCTTCATCGCCCAATCGGGCCTGCGCAGCGACCGCAAGCCGGAACCGACCCACCACGTGCAGTTCCAGGCCGAGGCCAGCGAGTACCGCCTCGCCGAGGGCCAGGAGGAACTGGTGGTGCCGCTGGTCTGGACCAGCCCCGACGGGGTCAAGGTCATCAAACAGTACCGCTTCCGGCGTGGCGACTATCTGATCGACCTGGACCAGATCGTCACCAACGGCAGCGACCAGACCTGGACCGGTCGCCAGTACCGCCAGCTGCAGCGCGCCGAGGTGCCGGCCAAGAGCCGCATGGGTATCCAGGCCTACACCGGCGGGGTGATCTACAGCCCCGAGGAGAAGTACGAGAAGATCACCTTCTCCGACATGGCTGAACAGGATCTGTCGCGTGATATCAGGGACGGCTGGGCGGCGATGATCCAGCATTATTTCCTCGGTGCCCTGATCCCGCCGCGCGGCGAGACCGATCACTACTACAGCAAGGCGCTGGGCAACGACCTCTACGTCCTCGGTCTGATCGGGCCCAATCACAGCCTGCAGCCGGGCGAATCCGTCACCTTCAACACCGAGGTCTACCTGGGGCCCAAGCTGCAGGCGCGCCTGGCGGAGATCGCCGAGGGCCTGGAGCTGACCGTCGACTACGGCGTGCTCACCGTGCTCGCCAAGCCCATCTACTGGCTGATGGAGAAGATCTATGCCCTGGTCGGCAACTGGGGCTGGACCATCATCATCCTCACCCTGCTGATCAAGCTGGCCTTCTACAAGCCGTCGGAGATGAGCTACAAGTCGATGGCGCAGATGCGCAAGCTGGGGCCGAGGCTGCAGAAGCTGAAGGAGCGCTACGGCGACGACAAGCAGAAGCTGAACCAGGCGATGATGGAGATGTACCGCACCGAGAAGATCAACCCGCTCGGCGGCTGCCTGCCGATCCTGATCCAGATCCCGGTGTTCATCGCCCTCTACTGGGTGCTGCTGGAGAGCGTGGAGATGCGCCAGGCGCCCTTCATTCTCTGGCTCACCGACCTGTCGTCCAAGGACCCCTACTACATCCTGCCGCTGATCATGGGCGTCACCATGTTCATCCAGCAGAAGCTGAATCCGGCGCCGATGGATCCCATTCAGGCCAAGGTGATGATGATGTTGCCGGTGGTGTTCACCGTGTTCTTCGCCTTCTTCCCCTCCGGGCTGGTGCTCTACTGGGTGACCAACAACGTGCTGTCGATCGCCCAGCAGTGGGTCATCACCCGGCGCATCGAGCAGGAGAAGTAACCCGCCTGGCCCGGAGCATCAAATCCTCGGTGCACCATGCGGGATAATCAGTCTGGGATGAATCGCCGGCCGGACGATACCATTGCCGCCATCGCCACCCCGCCGGGCCGCGGCGGGGTGGGCATCCTGCGCATCTCCGGGCCCGCGGCCGGTGCCATCGCCGAGGGTGTGCTCGGCCGCCTGCCGGCGCCGCGCCGCGCCGAACTGCACGATTTCCGTGACGCCGCCGGCCAGACCATCGACCAGGGGCTGGCGCTGTATTTTCCCGCCCCGCACTCCTTCACCGGCGAGGAGGTACTCGAGTTCCAGGGCCACGGCGGCCCGGTGGTCATGGACCTGCTGCTGGCCCGGGTGCTGGAACTGGGTGCCCGCCTCGCCCGACCCGGCGAATTCTCCGAGCGGGCCTTCCTCAACGACAAGCTGGACCTGGCCCAGGCCGAGGCCGTCGCCGATCTCATCGACAGCGGCACCGCCGGCGCGGCGCGGGCCGCCATGCGTTCCCTGCAGGGCGAATTCTCGCGCCGCATCCACGAGCTGGTCGAGGGGCTGATCCGCTTGCGCATGTACGTCGAGGCGGCCATCGACTTCCCCGAGGAGGAGATCGACTTCCTCGCCGACGGCCAGGTGGCGGCGCAACTCGCCGATCTGGAGTCGGCCTTCGACGGGGTGCAGGCCGCGGCCCGCCAGGGGCGGCTGCTGCGCGAGGGCATGACCCTGGTGATCGCCGGCCGGCCCAACGCAGGCAAGTCGAGCCTGCTCAATGCGCTGGCCGGGCGCGACTCGGCCATCGTCACTGGCATCCCGGGCACCACCCGCGACCTGCTGCGCGAGCAGGTGCAGATCGACGGCATGCCCCTGCACCTGATCGATACCGCCGGGCTGCGCGAGACCGAGGACGAGGTGGAACGGGAAGGGGTGAGACGGGCTTGGCAGGCGATCGGCGAGGCCGACCGCCTGTTGCTGGTGATCGACGACCAGGCCGGTTTTTCGAGCGAGGACCAGGCGATCCTCGACCGTCTGCCGGCGGACCTCGCCTGCACCCGGGTCTACAACAAGATCGACCTGAGCGGCCGCGAAGCGGGGCCGGCGGGAGGGGGGGAAACCCCGGCCATCGCCCTCTCGGCCCGTACCGGCGCCGGTCTGGAGGCGCTGCGCGAGCACCTCAAGGCGGTCATGGGCTTCGGCGGGGAGGTCGAGGATGGCTTCATCGCCCGCCGCCGCCATCTCGATGCCCTGGCACGGGCGCGGGCTCACCTGGATGCCGGGCGGGAGCTGCTGCAGGGGGGTGCCGGCGAACTGCTGGCCGAGGAACTGCGCCTCGCCCAGCAGGCGCTGGGCGAGATCACCGGCGAGGTCACCGCCGACGACCTGCTCGGGCGGATCTTCGCGAGTTTCTGTATCGGCAAGTGAGCCCGCCCCGGCCGGGGCGGGCGCTGTGCTCAGTGGTGGCCTTCGGGGCCGTGCACGTGGCCGTGTTCCAGTTCCTCGGCGGTGGCGTCACGGACGTCCGTGATCTCCACGTCGAAGGTCAGGGTCACGCCGGCCAGGGGGTGGTTGCCGTCGACGGTCACCTCGGTGTCGGTCACCGCGGTCACCACCACGGAGATGGGTCCCTGGGCGGATTCGGCCTCGAAGCGCATGCCCGGCTGGATCTCGTCCACGCCCTGGAAGGCCTCGCGCGGCACGGTCTGGATCATCTCCGGGTGGCTCTCGCCGTAGCCTTCCTCGGGCGGCACGGTGACGGTGAGTTTCTCGCCCACGGCCTTGCCGGCCAGGGCGTTCTCCAGACCGGGGATGATGTTGCTGGCGCCGTGCAGGTAGGCCAGCGGTTCTCCGCCGACGGAGCTGTCGATGGTCTCGCCTTCGGGATTGGTGAGGGTGTAGTGGATGGAGACCACCTTGTTGTCTTCGACGTTCATGAAAAATCCTTGTTGAGCCCCGCAGGGGGGGAATGTGCGGAAAGGCCGATGTTACCGCGTTTTTCGCCACTTCGGTAGCGGCCTGGCGGCTTGACCCGCTTCAAGAAGGGGGTTTTGGCGGCGGGGTGTTCGTGAGCACGGCTATATAATTGGTGTCATCTCCATAATCAGGCTTCTCTGTAATAGTGGCTGGATCTGGGCGTGGAACGGCAAAACATCGGGTTACGTTCAGAAATAGGGTTGGCACAACATTTATATATGGCATCAGAAATGCCTCCTGCGCCGGCTGGCGCTGCGCTTCGGCCCCTGCGGCCAGCTGCGCCGGTCCCGACAGGCTGCTAGAATGCACGCTTTGTTCAGGGATGGGTCCCATCAGCAGATGCACTACCCGGATACCTTCGATGTCATCGTGGTCGGCGGCGGTCACGCCGGTACCGAGGCGGCCCTGGCCGCAGCCCGGACGGGCGCGCGTACCCTGTTGCTGACCGACAACCTGGAGACCCTGGGTCAGATGAGCTGCAACCCGGCCATCGGCGGCATCGGCAAGGGCCATCTGGTGAAGGAGATCGACGCCCTCGGTGGTCTGATGGCGCGGGCCATCGACCGGACCGGTATCCAGTTCCGGATCCTCAACGCCAGCAAGGGGCCGGCGGTGCGCGCCACCCGTGCCCAGGCCGACCGGGCGCTCTACCGCCAGGCGGTGCGCGAGGCGCTGGAGAACGCCCCCAACCTGTCGCTGTTCCAGCAGTCGGTCGACGACCTGCTGGTCGAGGGTGGCGAGGTGCGCGGGGTGGTCACCCGGATGGGGCTGCGTTTCAGGGCGCCGAGCGTGGTGCTGACCGTCGGCACCTTCCTCGGCGGGCGCATCCACATCGGCCTGGAGAACCACGCCGCTGGCCGGGCCGGCGATCCCCCGGCCAATGCCCTGGCCGCCCGCTTGCGCGAGCTGCCGTTGCGGGTGGCGCGGCTGAAGACCGGCACCCCGCCGCGGCTGGACGGGCGCAGCCTCGACTACGGCCGGATGCAGGTTCAGCCGGGCGACGATCCGGCGCCGGTATTCTCCTTCCTCGGCGAGGCGGCGGAACACCCGCGCCAGGTACCCTGCCACATCACCCGCACTACCGCCGAGACCCATGCCATCATCCGCGACGGCCTGGACCGCTCGCCGCTCTACAGCGGGGTGATCGAGGGCGTCGGGCCGCGCTACTGCCCGTCGATCGAGGACAAGGTGATGCGCTTCGCCGAGCGTGATTCGCACCAGATCTTCGTCGAACCCGAGGGGCTGGGCACCCACGAGGTCTATCCCAACGGCATCTCCACCAGCCTGCCCTTCGACGTGCAGCTGGCGCTGGTGCGTTCCATCCCCGGTTTCGAGCGGGCGCACATCACCCGCCCCGGCTATGCCATCGAATACGACTATTTCGACCCCCGCGACCTGCACTACTCGCTGGAGACCCGGCCCATCGGCGGGCTGTTCTTCGCCGGCCAGATCAACGGCACCACCGGCTACGAGGAGGCCGCGGCCCAGGGGCTGCTGGCCGGCCTGAACGCCGCCCGTCGGACCCGCGGCCTGGAACCCTGGTGGCCGCGCCGCGACCAGGCCTACCTCGGGGTGCTGATCGACGACCTGATCAGCCGCGGTACCCGCGAGCCCTACCGCATGTTCACCAGCCGGGCCGAATACCGGCTGCTGCTGCGCGAGGACAATGCCGACCTGCGCCTGACCGCCACCGGTCGCGAGCTGGGGCTGGTGGACGATGCCCGCTGGGCCGCCTTCGAGGCCAAGCGCGAGGCCATCGAGCGCGAGCGACAGCGGCTCGGCGACTGCCTGCTGCGCCCGGACGATGCCCTCGGCCGGGCCTTCGCACAGGCCTTCGGCACGCCGCTGAGCCGTGAGCAGCGTGCCTACGAGCTGCTTGCCCGGCCCGACGTCGACTACCGGGGCTTGACCGCCATCGACGGCATCGGCCCGCCCCACCCGGATCCGCGGGTGACCGAACAGGTCGAGATCCAGGCCAAGTACGCCGGCTACATCGAGCGCCAGCAGGGCGAGATCGAGCGTGCCCGGCGGCACGAGGCACAGCCGCTGCCGGAGGACCTGGACTACGACCGGGTGCCGGGGCTCTCCAGCGAGGTGCGGGAGAAGCTCAAGCGGCAACGGCCACGGCGGCTCGGCCAGGCGGCGCGCATCCCGGGCGTGACCCCGGCGGCCGTCTCCCTGCTGCTGGTCTACCTCAAGAAGACCGGCCAGCCGGTGCGCAAGAGCGCCTGAGAGCAACAAGGGACCTTCATGGCAGTATTCGCAAAACGCATCAACAAGGACCGCAAGGGCGACAGCCGCCAGGGGCAGAATGCCGGGCAGCGCCTGGCGCATGGCCTGGAGAAGCTGGACCTGGGGCTGGACGACGGGGTCGCCGCGCGGCTGATGGACTACGTCCAGCTGCTGACCAAGTGGAACCGGGTCTACAACCTGACCTCGGTGCGCAAGCCCCAGGACATGGTGGCGCGGCACATCCTCGACAGCCTGGTGGTGCTGCCCTACCTGGAGGGGCCGCGGTTGCTGGACATCGGCACCGGGGCCGGCCTGCCCGGCATGGTGCTGGCCATCGCCCGGCCGGACTGGGAGGTGGTGATGCTCGATTCCAGCAACAAGAAGCTGCGCTTCGTGCGCCAGGCGGTGGCCGAGCTGGGACTCGACAACGCCAGCGTCGAGCATGTCCGCCTGGAGGACTACCGGCCGGCGCAGCCCTTCGACAGCCTGATCAGCCGGGCCTTCTCCTCCCTTCAGGAACTCCATGAGCAGGGGCGGCGGCTCTGTACCCCGGCGGGGCGCATCCATGCCATGAAGGGGGTCTACCCGGTGGCCGAGATGGAGGTGCTGACGGATCCGGACGTGGTCGAGGACGTCCTGCCGTTGCGGGTGCCGGGTCTGGACGCCGAGCGCCACCTGGTCATCATGAAGCCGGACTGAGCAACGCAGGGGCAGGCCGCGAGCGGCAATATCATGGGAAAAATCATCGCCATCACCAATCAGAAGGGCGGGGTCGGCAAGACCACGACCTGCGTCAACCTGGCGGCCGCCCTGGCCCTGACCCGGCGCCGGGTACTGCTGATCGACCTGGATCCGCAGGGCAATGCCACCATGGGCAGCGGCGTCGACAAGCACGAGATCGAGTACAGCAGCTGCGACGTTCTGCTCGGCGAGATCGATATCCGCCAGGCGATCCTTCCCTCGGAGGCGGCCGGCTACGACGTGCTGCCCGGCAACAGCGACCTGACCGCGGCCGAGGTTGGCCTGCTGGAGATGGACGACCGCGAGCGGCGCCTGGCCGAGGCCCTGGCCGGGGTGCGCGAGCGTTACGACTACCTGCTGATCGATTGTCCGCCGTCGCTGAACATGCTCACCATCAACGCCCTGACCGCGGCCGACGGCGTGCTGATCCCCATCCAGTGCGAGTACTATGCCCTGGAGGGGCTGTCGGCCCTGCTCGAGACCATCGAGCAGGTGCGTGCCACGGTCAATCCGCGGCTGCACATCGAGGGCCTGCTGCGCACCATGTTCGATGCCCGCAACCGGCTGGCCAACCAGGTCTCGGAACAGCTCCTGGAGCATTTCGCCGACCGGGTGTACCGGACCATCGTGCCGCGCAACGTGCGCCTGGCCGAGGCCCCCAGCCACGGCATGCCGGTGCTGCGCTATGATAAGGCCTCGCGCGGTGCCTTGGCCTACCTGGCCCTGGCCGGCGAGCTGGTGCGCCGTGAGCACGAGGCGCAGCAGACCCCCACATCCGCAACCACCGAGTAGACGCATGGCAGCAAAGAAACGAGGACTGGGCCGCGGCCTGGACGCCCTGCTGGGCGGCAAGCCCGCACCCGCCGCAACCCCCAGCGCATCCACCGAGGGTGCCGCCCCGCCCGCGGGCGAAGGCCTGCGCACCCTGCCGGTCGACCTCATCCAGCGTGGCAAGTACCAGCCGCGCCACGACATGCATCAGGAGAGCCTGCAGGACCTGGCCGATTCCATCCGCGCCCAGGGCCTGGTGCAACCGATCGTGGTGCGCGGCATCGGTGGCGGCCGCTACGAGATCATCGCCGGCGAGCGCCGCTGGCGCGCGGCGCAGCTCGCCGGCCTGCAGGAGATCCCGGTGGTGTTGCGCGAGGTGGACGATCGCGCCGCCATCGCCATGGCGCTGATCGAGAATATCCAGCGCGAGAACCTCAACCCCCTGGAGGAGTCGCGAGCCCTGCAGCGGCTGATCGAGGAGTTCGAGCTGACCCACCAGGAGGCCGCCGAGGCGGTGGGCCGTTCGCGGACCGCAGTCAGCAACCTGCTGCGGTTGCTGGAGCTGAACGAGGACGTCAAGCAGCTGGTCGAGGCCGGCAAGCTGGAGATGGGCCATGCCCGGGCCCTGCTGGCGCTGAAGGGACAGGCCCAGAGCGAGACCGCGCGCCAGGTGGCGGGACGCGGCCTGTCGGTGCGCGAGACCGAGCGCCTGGTGAAACGTCGTCAGGGCGAGCCGGAACGGCCGAAGAAGGCGCCGCCGGCCGTGGATCCGGACGTGCGTCGTCTGGAGCAGGAACTCGGCGAACGGCTGGGTGCGGCGGTGAAGCTGCAGCAGTCCGGCAAGGGCCGCGGCAAGCTGGTGATCAGCTACAACAGCCTGGACGAGCTCGACGGGATCCTGGCGCACATCCGCTGAGGCCGCGGCGGCCTTATAATCTGCTTTTATCCGTCCATTGACCCCCCGCGGTCGAATCTATATACTGCGCGCCCCGATTCGTTGGGGGACCGTAGGGACACCATCGATACGCAGGGATCAGGTTTACGCCGGACCGCGCGGTTCGTGATGCGCCATCGGTTCGATGCTACCGAGAGCAGGCGTCATGCGTAACTTGTTGGCTATCCAAGTTTTTGTTGTCTGCCTGGTGACCGGCTTCAGCCTGCTGATGCTGGGCCGGGCGGCTGCGGCGGCGGCAGCCTTCGGCGGCGGCGTCGCCCTATCGAACACGTTACTGCTGGCCTGGCGTTCGCACCAGGCGGAACGGCGCGTCGGCGCGGATGTCCAGGGACATCTGCGGGCGTTCTATTTTTCCGCCTTCGAGCGCTTCGTGATCGTTGGCATGTTGCTGGGTGCGGGACTGGGCGCGCTGAATCTGCTGCCGCTGCCGCTGCTCTCGGGCTTCATCGCCGGCCAGCTGACACTGATGATTTTTAGCATTAGGACGGGACTGACCACCCATGTCGAGTGAAGCCATTACCTCCGGGCAATATATCAAGCATCACCTGCAGAATCTCACCTTCGGCCAGCATCCCGACGGCCACTGGGGCTTCGCCCACAGTGCCGAGGAGGCCAAGGAGATGGGTTTCTGGGCCTTCCACGTGGATTCGCTGGGCTGGTCGATCGGTCTGGCCCTGATCTTCTTCTTCCTGTTCCGCCGCGTGGCGAAGAGCGCTAGCGCCGGCGTGCCGGGCGGGGCGCAGAACTTCGTCGAATGGATCGTCGAGTTCGTCGACGACACCGTGCGCGGCTCCTTCGCCGGACGCAATGCCGTGGTCGCGCCGCTGGCGCTGACCATCTTTGGCAGCGTGTTCCTGATGAACCTCATGGACCTGGTGCCGGTGGACTGGCTGCCGATGCTGGCCGGGCTGTTCGGTGAGCACGTGCTGGGCATGGACCCGCACCACGTCTACTTCAAGGTGGTGCCGACCACCGACCCCAACATCACCTTCGGCATGGCCCTGGCGGTGTTCTGGCTGATGATCTACTACAGTATCAAGATCAAGGGGGTGGGCGGCTTCGTTGGCGAGCTGGCCTTCCAGCCCTTTGGCAAGGCGATGTTTCCGATCAACCTGATCCTGGAGGGCGTGTCGCTGATCTCCAAGCCGGTGTCCCTGGCACTGCGACTGTTCGGCAACATGTACGCCGGCGAGACCATCTTCATCCTGATCGCCATCATGTACGGCGCCGGCTGGGTCATGGGCAGCTTCGGCGGCCTGCTGCAGGTCGGCTGGGCCATCTTCCACATCCTGATCATCACCCTGCAGGCCTTCATCTTCATGACCCTGACCATCGTGTATCTGGACATGGCCCATCAGGAACACTGATCAGCGGTCACAACCTTTTATATACATCAAGCCTTCAACTTTCAGCTAACTCACTAGGAGACAAACATGGAAACTGCATTGCTGTACATCGCTGGTGCACTGATGATGGGCCTGGGCGCACTGGGTGCCGCGGTCGGTATCGGCATCCTCGGTGGCCGCTTCCTGGAAGGTGCCGCCCGTCAGCCGGAGCTGATCCCGATGCTGCGTACCCAGTTCTTCATCGTCATGGGCCTGGTCGACGCCGTGCCGATGATCGCCGTGGGTCTGGCCCTGTATGTGCTGTTCGCCGTGGTTGGCGGTTGATCCGGAGACGTCGCCGTCAAGGGTTTTTCAACGCCTTAATCACGAGGTACAGGCATGAATATCAACGCGACACTGATCGGTCAGTCCATCGCCTTCTTCCTCTTCGTCTGGTTCTGCATGAAGTTCGTCTGGCCGCCTTTGATCCAGGCGCTGGAGGAACGCAAGAAGAGGATTGCCGATGGTCTGGCTGCAGCCGAGCGCGGCAAGCGTGAACAGCAGCTGGCCGAGGAACGGGCCAAGGAGCTGCTGCACGACGTCAAGCAGCAGGCACAGGAGATCATCAACCGTGCCGAGAAGCGTGCGACCGAGATCGTCGAAGAGGCCAAGAACGATGCGCGCAGCGAGGGCGAACGCCTGCTGGCTGCGGCCCGCGCCGAGATCGACAAGGAGGTCAACCGGGTGAAGGAAGACCTGCGTGCGCAGGTGGTGAGCATCGCCCTGGCCGGCGCCGAGAAGGTGCTGGAGCGCGAGGTCGACGAGGCTGCCCACAGCGAACTGCTGGACAAGCTGGCAGCAGAGATCTAGGTAGACGTCATGGCTGAAATCACCACTATTGCCAGGCCCTATGCCCAGGCCGCCTTCAAGCTGGCGCAACAGGAACAGGCCCTGGACCGCTGGGCGCAGATGCTCGCCCTGGCCGCCCAGGTGGCTGCGGACGAGGAGATGAACCGCCTGCTGGACGATCCGCGGCTGACCGCCGAGCAGATCGCCGGCCTGTTCATCGACGTCTGTGACGACGCGCTCGACGAGCACGGCCGCAACCTGATCCGCCTGCTGGCCGAGAACCGCCGGCTGGGCGTGTTCGGCGAGATCCATCGGCTGTTCCTGCTGCTGAAGAGCGAGGCCGAGGGCGTGCTGCAGGCCGAGCTGATCAGCGCCCGCCCGGTCAGCGAGCAGCAGAAGGCTGCGGTACTGGGCGCGCTGAAGGCGCGTTTCGGCCGCGACGTGGAGCTGGACTGCAAGGTCGATGAGTCACTCATCGGCGGCGCCGTGATCCGCGCGGGCGACCTGGTTATCGACGGTTCGGTCCGGGGCAAGCTGGCACGACTGGCCACGGCCCTGAGCCACTGAGAGGAATACATCCAATGCAACTCAATCCCACAGAAATCAGCGAACTGATCAAGAGCCGCATCGAGAAGTTCGAGTCCGTCGCCGAGGCGCGCACCGAAGGTACGGTGGTCGCCCTGACCGACGGCATCGCCCGCATCCACGGCCTGGCCGACGTCATGGCCGGCGAGATGATCGAATTCCCGGGCGACATCTATGGCATGGCGCTCAACCTGCAGCGCGATTCGGTCGGTGCCGTGATCCTTGGTGACTACAAGCAGATCTCCGAGGGCGACACCGTCAAGTGCACCGGCAAGATCCTCGAAGTGCCGACCGGCGAGTCACTGCTCGGCCGCGTGGTCGATGCCCTGGGCAACCCGATCGACGCCAAGGGTCCGATCGAGAACGCCATCAGCTCGCCGATCGAGAAGATCGCGCCCGGCGTCATCTGGCGCAAGTCGGTGGACCAGCCGGTGCAGACCGGCCTCAAGGCGATCGATGCCATGGTGCCGATCGGCCGTGGCCAGCGCGAGCTGATCATCGGCGACCGCCAGACCGGCAAGACCGCGGTGGCCGTCGACACCATCATCAACCAGAAGGGCACCGGTGTGAAGTGCATCTACGTCGCCGTGGGCCAGAAGAACTCCTCGGTCGCGGCCGTGGTGCGCAAGCTGGAAGAGCACGGCGCCATGGAGCACACCATCGTGGTGGCGGCCACCGCCGCCGACTCCGCGGCCATGCAGTTCATCGCGCCCTATGCCGGTTGCGCCATGGGCGAGTACTTCCGCGACCGCGGTGAAGATGCGCTGATCATCTACGACGATCTGACCAAGCAGGCCTGGGCCTACCGCCAGGTGTCGCTGCTGCTGCGTCGTCCGCCGGGACGCGAGGCCTATCCGGGCGATGTCTTCTATCTGCATTCGCGCCTGCTGGAACGCGCCGCGCGGGTCAACGAGGAATACGTGGAGAAGGCCACCAATGGCGAGGTGAAGGGCAAGACCGGTTCGTTGACCGCGCTGCCGATCATCGAGACCCAGGCCGGCGACGTGTCCGCCTTCGTGCCGACCAACGTCATCTCCATCACCGACGGCCAGATCTTCCTGGAGTCCGATCTGTTCAACGCGGGCATCCGTCCGGCCATCAACGCCGGTCTCTCGGTATCCCGTGTCGGCGGTGCGGCGCAGACCAAGATCATCAAGAAGCTCGGCGGCGGCGTGCGCCTGGCCCTGGCCCAGTATCGTGAGCTGGCGGCCTTCGCCCAGTTCGCCTCCGACCTGGACGAGGCGACCCGCAAGCAGCTGGAACGCGGCCAGCGGGTCACCGAGTTGATGAAGCAGAGCCAGTACGCACCGCTGTCCATCGCCGAGATGGCCGTTTCGCTGTTCGCCGCCAACGAGGGTTTCCTCGACGACGTCGAGACCAGCAAGGTGGTCGAGTTCGAATCGGCCCTGCACGCGCACATGAAGTCGCAGTTCGCCGATCTGATGAACCAGATCAACGAGACGGCGGACTACAACGACGAGATCGAGGCCGGTCTGCGCAAGTGCGTCGAGGACTTCAAGGCGAACGGCGCCTGGTAGAGAAAAAACCTGCAGGGGCGGCCAGCCGCCGCCCCCGCCGGAAGGAGTGACGAATGGCTGGCGCGAAAGAGATACGCACCCAGATCAAGAGCATCCAGAACACGCGCAAGATCACCAAGGCCATGGAGATGGTCGCGGCGAGCAAGATGCGCCGGGCGCAGGAACGCATGCAGGCCTCGCGGCCCTATGCCAACAAGATGCGCGCGGTGATCGCCCATCTGGCGCAGGCGCATCCGGAATACAAGCACCCCTATCTGGTGCAGCGCGAGGTGAGGCGCATCGGCCTGGTGGTGATCTCCACCGACCGCGGCCTGTGTGGCGGTCTCAACATCAACCTGTTCAAGACGGTGATCGGCCAGCTCAAGGCCTGGAACGAGGCCGGCCATGAGGTGGATGTCGCGGTGCTGGGCAGCAAGGCGCAGCAGTTCTTCAAGCGTCACGGTGGCAACATCGTCGCCCAGGCCACCCATCTCGGCGACGCGCCGGGCATCAGCGATCTGATCGGCACGGTGAAGGTGATGCTGGATGCCTATGACGAGGGCCGCATCGATGCCCTGTACCTGGCCAGCAACGATTTCGTCAACACCATGACCCAGCGGCCGCATGTCGATCAGCTGTTGCCGGTGCAGGCCGAGGAAGACGAGAAGCTGCATCATCACTGGGACTACATCTACGAGCCGGACGCCAAGCCGGTGCTGGACGGCCTGCTGATGCGCTACATCGAGTCGCTGGTGTTCCAGGGGGTGGTCGAGAACATCGCCTGCGAGATGGCGGCGCGCATGGTCGCCATGAAGGCCGCCTCGGACAATGCCGGCAACCTGATCGACGAACTGCAGCTGGCCTACAACAAGGCCCGTCAGGCCGCCATCACCCAGGAGCTGTCGGAGATCGTCAGCGGCGCGGCGGCCGTCTGAATCACATGGCATCGGCCGGACGACATGCCCCAGCAGCTTGACCTGTTTGGCGCGGGCGCGGTGCAGACCGGCAGGGAACAGAATTCAATTTTACATGAGGACATCAACATGAGTTCGGGCAATATCGTTGAGATCATCGGCGCCGTTGTCGACGTGGAATTTCCGCGAGACTCGGTACCCAAGGTGTACGACGCGCTGAGCGTGCGCGAGGCTGACCTGACCCTGGAGGTGCAGCAGCAGCTGGGCGACGGCGTGGTGCGTACCATTGCCATGGGTTCGACCGACGGCCTGCGCCGTGGACTCGACGTCAGCAACTCCGGCGCACCGATCTCGGTGCCGGTCGGCAAGGGCACCCTGGGCCGGGTGATGGACGTGCTCGGCAAGCCGGTGGACGAGGCCGGCCCGGTCGAGGCGGAGAAGACCATGCCCATCCACCGCGACCCGCCGGCCTATGCCGATCAGGCCGCCTCGGTGGAGATTCTCGAGACCGGTATCAAGGTGATCGACCTGATCATGCCGATCGCCAAGGGCGGCAAGGTCGGCCTGTTCGGCGGCGCCGGCGTGGGCAAGACCGTGACCCTGATGGAGCTGATCCGCAACATCGCCATCGAGCACTCCGGGTCCTCGGTGTTCGCCGGCGTCGGCGAGCGTACCCGTGAGGGTAACGACTTCTACTACGAGATGAAGGAGGCCGGCGTGCTGGACAAGGTGGCGCTGGTCTACGGCCAGATGAATGAACCGCCTGGCAACCGCCTGCGCGTGGCGCTGACCGGTCTGACCATGGCCGAGCACTTCCGCGACGAGGGTGCCGACGTGCTGATGTTCATCGACAACATCTACCGTTATACCCTGGCCGGTACCGAAGTGTCCGCACTGCTTGGCCGCATGCCTTCGGCAGTGGGTTACCAGCCGACCCTGGCCGAGGAAATGGGTGTGCTGCAGGAGCGCATCACCTCCACCAAGACCGGATCCATCACCTCCTTCCAGGCGGTGTACGTGCCGGCCGACGACCTCACCGACCCCTCGCCGGCCACCACCTTCGCCCACCTGGACGCCACCCTGGTGCTGTCGCGTCAGGTGGCCGAGCTGGGCATCTATCCGGCCGTGGATCCGCTGGACTCCACCTCGCGCCAGCTCGACCCGCTGGTCATCGGCAGCGAACACTATGAGACTGCCCGTGCCGTGCAGGGTACGCTGCAGCGCTACAAGGAGCTGCGCGACATCATCGCCATCCTCGGCATGGACGAGCTGTCGGACGAGGACAAGCAGGTGGTCGGCCGTGCCCGCCGCATCCAGCGCTTCCTGTCGCAGCCGTTCTTCGTCGCCGAGACCTTCACCGGCTCGCCCGGCAAGTACGTGTCGCTGAAGGACACCATCGCAGGCTTCAAGGCCATCGTCGCGGGCGAGTACGATCACCTGCCGGAGCAGGCCTTCTACATGGTCGGCAGCATCGACGAGGCTGTGGAAAAGGCGAAGAGCCTCTAACCCGGGAGGGGTGGCGGGGAGACCGCCGACCTCGATGGAGAGCAAGACATGGCAATGACCATTCACGTCGACATCGTCAGCGCCGAGGCGGAGATCTTCTCCGGTCCGGCGACCATGGTCTATGCCCCGGCCGAGATGGGCGAGGTCGGCATCGCGCCGCGCCACGCCCCCCTGCTCACCCGGCTCAAGCCGGGCGAGGTCCGGGTGCAGGACCAGAACGGCGAGGAGCAGATCTTCTTCGTCTCGGGTGGCATGCTCGAGGTGCAGCCGCACGTGGTCACGGTGCTCTCGGACACCGCGATCCGCGCCGAGAACCTCGACGAGGCGCGGGCCCTGGAGGCCAAGCAGCATGCCGAGAAGATGATGGAGGATAACAAGGCCGACATCGACTACGCCAAGGCCCAGGCCGAACTGGCCGAGGCGATGGCCCAGCTGCGGGTGATCGAGCATCTGCGCAAGAAGGGGCAGCGCCGCTGAGTGTCGCCGGCAGTGGCTATGGCAGTGGCAGGCGAGGGGCGGATCAGGGGTTCTTGATCCGCCTTTCTTCATGGGCGACACTGAATCGCCGTAGTACAGGACTCAGCGTGGGAAACCGATCATGGCCGACGAACGGGTAGCAAAGAACCGGGTGGTTTCGATCACCTACACCATCTCCGACGAGCAGGGAAACCTGCTGGAACAGAGCGACCTGCCGATCACCTATCTGCATGGCGGCCGCAACGACCTGTTCGAGTCCATCGAGGCGGCGCTGGAAGGCTGCCGGGTGGGTGATCGGGTTGAGGTCACGCTCACCCCCGAAGAGGGTTTCGGAGCGCACGATCCCAATCTGACCTTCACCGACAAGCTGGAGAACGTGCCCCCGCAGTTCCGCCGTCTTGGCGTCGAGGTGGAGATGCAGAACGACCGTGGCGAGTCGCGCATCTTCATCGTGACCCACATGGACGAGGAGACGCTGACCGTCGATGGCAACCACCCCTTCGCGGGCAAGACCCTGATCTACAGCGTCAAGGTCGACAATGTGCGCGAGGCGACGCCCGAGGAACTGAAGCATGGTGTCCAGCAGGGCGTGATGACCCACTAGGCACTTGCCGCCGACGGGCCTTCCCCGTTGTCGTCGCCCTGTCCTTAAAGTATCGTTCGGCGGTGACCGACATTGGAAGAAGATGATCCATCACTCAGGGAAGACGGCCAGGAAACCGGCACCGACCAGTCCAGCTGCATGACACTCGACATCATCATCCTCGCCGCCGGCCAGGGCACGCGCATGCGTTCGGCGTTGCCCAAGGTGCTGCATCCGCTGGCCGGCCGGCCGTTGCTGGAACACGTGCTCGATACCGCCAGCGCGCTCGGCGCAGCCACCGTGCACGTGGTCCATGGCCATGGCGGGGAGCAGGTGCGCGAGCGCCTGCAGGGCCATGCCGTGCAGTGGGTCGAGCAGGCCGAGCAGCTCGGCACCGGCCACGCCGTGGCCCAGGCGCTGCCGGCGATCCCCGACGCACATCGGGTGCTGGTGCTCTACGGCGACGTGCCGCTGATCAGTGAGGCCGCCCTGCGCCGGCTGTGCGCGGCCGCCGGCGATGATGCCCTGGCCCTGCTCACCGCGCGGCTCGATGATCCCACCGGCTACGGGCGCATCCTGCGTGACGCCGAAGGGCGGGTGCTCGGCATCGTCGAACAGAAGGACGCCACGCCCGAGCAACGTGCGATCCGCGAGATCAACACCGGCTTTCTCGCCGTGCGTGCCGGTCTGCTCAAGGGCTGGCTCGCCGCCCTGGACAACAGCAATGCCCAGGGCGAGTATTATCTGACCGACGTGGTTGCCATGGCCGAGGACCAGGGCGTACCGGTCGAGGCGGTAGCCACTGAATGTATCGAGGAGATCCTCGGTGTCAACGACCGCGGCCAGCTCGCCACCCTGGAGCGCCACTATCAGCGACGCCAGGCCGAACGGCTGATGCGCGAGGGCGTGACCCTCCTCGATCCCGCACGCTTCGATCTGCGTGGCACGCTGTATGCCGGCCAGGATGTGAGCATCGACGTCAATGCCGTGTTCGAGGGTCGGGTGGTGCTCGGCGACCGGGTGCGGATCGGTCCCAACTGCGTGCTGCGCGACGTGGAGATCGGCGACGACGTCGTGGTCCAGGCCAACTGCGTGCTGGAAGACGCCGTCATCGGCCGCGCTTCGCGCATCGGTCCCTTCGCCCGTATCCGCCCGGAGACCCGGCTTGCCGAACAGGTGCACATCGGCAACTTCGTCGAGGTGAAGAAATCCGAGATCGGCCCCGGTTCCAAGGTGAATCATCTCAGTTACATCGGTGACAGCCAGATCGGTGCCCGGGTCAACGTCGGTGCCGGCACCATCACCTGCAACTACGACGGTGCCAACAAGCACCGCACGGTGATCGAGGACGATGCCTTCATCGGTTCCGACAGCCAGCTGGTCGCGCCGGTGACGGTCGGTGCCGGCGCGACCATCGGTGCCGGTACCACCCTGACCCGGGATGCGCCGCCGGGTGAACTGACCCTGAGCCGTGCACCGCAGAAGACGCGCAGTGGCTGGAAGCGGCCGGAGAAGAAGAAGTGAGTCCCGGGAATTCAGCATTCAGCGTTCAGCATTCAGCAGGGTATCACCGGAATGCGCATGCGCCCTCTCAAGGAGCTTATGCTGTATGCGCTGTCCAGAATCCTTCGGCCACTGCCGCATTGGTCATGTCAATATGGGCAGGGCTTGCATTTGCTTCCGCCATGTCCCCCGTGGCAAGGAATACATGACATGTGCGGTATCGTCGGAGCCATTGCCCAGCGTGACGTTGCGCCCATCCTGCTCGAAGGGCTGCGGCGGCTTGAATACCGCGGCTACGATTCGGCCGGCATGGCGGTGCTGGATGCGGCCGGCGAGCTGGGCCGGCGGCGCGCCACCGGCAAGGTCGCGGAGCTGGCCGCTGCGCTCGACGCCGGTCCCCTGCCCGGCGGTCTTGGCATCGCCCACACGCGCTGGGCCACCCACGGCAAGCCGACCGAGCGCAATGCCCATCCGCACATCTGCAATCGAGTGGTGGCGGTGGTGCACAATGGCATCATCGAGAACCACGACATCCTGCGTGACCGGCAGAAGGCCCAGGGTTACCGCTTCACCTCGGAGACCGATACCGAGGTCATCGTTCACCAGATCCATCACCATCTGCAACAGGGGCAGGAGCTGCTCGCCGCGGTGCAGGCCGCGGTGCAGGAGCTGGAGGGTGCCTATGCCCTGGGTGTCGTCTCGCGCGAGGAGCCGCAGCGCCTGATCGCCGCCCGGCGCGGCAGTCCGCTGGTGATCGGCGTCGGCGTTGGCGAGAACTTCATCGCCTCCGATGTCGCCGCGCTGGTGCCGGTGACCCAGCGGTTCATCTTCCTCGAGGACGGCGACGTGGCCGAGATCCGCCATGAGGGCATCCGCATCTTCGACGCCGCTGGGCAGCCGGTGGAACGCCCGGTGCGCGTCTCCGAACTGAGCGCCGATGCAGTGGAGCGCGGTCCCTACCGGCACTTCATGCTCAAGGAGATCTTCGAGCAGCCGCGCGCCGTGGCGGATTGCCTGGAAGGGCGGATCAGCAACGGCCGGGTGCTGGAGGCCGCCTTCGGCCACGGGGCGGCAGAGATCTTCGACCAGGTACAGGGCGTGCACATCATCGCCTGCGGCACCAGTTTCCATGCCGGCATGGTCGGCCGCTACTGGCTGGAGGCCATCGCTGGCGTGCCCTGCAGCGTCGAGGTGGCCAGCGAGTTCCGCTACCGGCGGCCGGTGGTGCGCAACCATTCACTGATCGTCACCCTCTCCCAGTCGGGTGAGACCGCCGACACCCTGGCCGGCCTGCAGGAGGCGAAACGCCTCGGCTTCGGCCACTCGCTGACGATCTGCAACGTGCCGGAGAGTTCGCTGGTGCGGGAATCCGACCTGACCCTGATGACCCGCGCCGGACCGGAGATCGGTGTCGCCTCGACCAAGGCCTTCACCACCCAACTGGTCGCCATGATGCTGCTGGTCATCGCCCTCGGCCGCCGCCATGGGATGAGCGAAGACATGGAACGCCGCCTGGTCGAACAGCTGCAGCAGATGCCGGGCATGATCGAGCACGCCCTGCAGCTCAACGATGGCATCCATCGTCTTGCCGAACGCTTTGCCGACAAGCACCATGCCCTGTTCCTCGGTCGCGGGGCCATGTATCCGGTGGCCATGGAAGGGGCGCTGAAGCTCAAGGAGATTTCCTACATCCACGCCGAGGCCTATCCAGCCGGCGAACTCAAGCACGGCCCCCTGGCGCTGATCGATGCCGACATGCCGGTGATCGCCGTCGCCCCCAACGACGAGCTGCTGGAAAAGCTCAAGTCCAACCTGCAGGAAGTCAGTGCTCGCGGCGGCGAACTGTTCGTCTTCGCCGATACCGATGCCGGCATGACCGAGGCCGACAACATCACCGTGCTGCCCGTTGCGCCCACCGATGACTGCATCGCCCCCATCGTCTTTACCATCCCCCTGCAACTGCTCGCCTACCATGTCGCCGTGCTCAAGGGCACCGACGTCGATCAGCCGCGTAACCTCGCCAAGTCAGTGACCGTGGAATAGTTGTGGCTGGCCAATAAGGTTTTTTCCCGTCACCCCCTCAAGGCGCGCACCGTGCGATTGTCGGAGAATCGTTCTTCGCTCTTGCCATCTGCCATGCAATGACTGCATCGCCCGCGGGTGGGCCTAATCGCGGCCTGGAGGCCGCTCCTACGGGGCATGGCGATACAATGTATCGTAGGAGCGGTCTCCAGGCCGCGATCGGGGCGCAAGGGGGTACCGCGCCATGCTGCCGCAGTGCAGGCTGGTTCACGAGGTCGTGTCATCTTCGATTTCGAGAAGATCACCCCACCGTTTATACTGGGGACTGCGGCCGTGGTCTTTGCCCTGGGCATTACCTATTGGCTGATCTCCAAGAAGACCTGAGGGGGCGCGCGGTGCCATCATCCTGCTGCGCGGGTGTTCCGACAGGTGCCGGATTCTGATGCGCTGGTCACATTTCATTTTTCTCCAATTACTGCTGCTCGCGCTTGTCGCCGGGGTGTTCCATATCCACGGGGGTCGGGTGATTCTGCTGAAAAAACCGCCGCCATCACTGGCCCGGTGGTACAAACCGGCTAACAAGCGGCAGGTCTGGCTGCACAACATGTTCAAGCTGCGGCGCGAGATGCAGGCCTTGAGATTTTATGCAGGGCGTGATGACGGCACCCACCTGCGGAAATGGTCGGAGCGTTTCAGCGAACATTACCGGAAGATCGCGGAGATGGTTCCGGAGTGGAACGGCAAGCTCGATATGCGGGCCGTCAGCGATCTGCAGCAGGCCGTGCAAGGGAATCAGCCAGAGGGCGTGAAGCGAGCCCTCGATCAGATAGCCAAAAGCTGCGATGCCTGTCATGCGGACTATCGGGCAGTGACTGCTGCGATCTATCGGGCAGCTGATTTCAGCACCCTCAGGGTTGGCGGCACGGTCGGTTTCGAGGCGCACATGGAGCAGCTTTCCAGCCAGGTCAATCTGATCAAGATCGCCGCTGAGGATGGCGCGGTGGATCTGGCGCTTTCCGCCCTGGTGGATCTCGAAAGGGGCATGGCCGCGCTGGGTCAGACCTGCGTGCGCTGCCATGAAAAGGACCCGCGACCCTACCCGGACGACGCTGCCCGGCGGACGCTGGAGCGTCTGAAGACGGCGCTGCGCACGGGCACGGCCAGGGACCAGGGGCGGGAACTCGGCAGCCTGGCGGTGCAGGCCTGTGCCCGCTGCCATGGAACCCACCGCCTGGCGTACGATGCCGCCCGCCTGTTCGTGGAGCGGCGGCGCTGGCTTGATCTGATCCGGCACTGACGCCACCCCGCCCCGCACTGACATCTCTCCCTGTTTTTCCCTCGTGTTTCAGTTGGTTGCGCTTTTGCGCCGGTTGCGTTCAACCTGGCGGCCGTCTTGCCGATAGCGCACTAGCCCGCATATTGCACGAAGGCGGCCTTGAAAGCGTAATTTTTCCGTTATTTATCAAGGCAGTGATTCTCTATGCAGGCAATTGTGCCCTGTTTCAGTTTGTGCCTATTCGAGTTCAGACCAAATCTGGCGTCGCATTTTGTCCGATCCCCCTTGAACCATAGCTACGGCTATGCTTCGGCGGGCGATCGAACAGACTGCTTGGCCAGATTTGCCCTGAAACTCGAATCCTTCGTGCAATATGCGGGCTAGCGCGCGTCAAAAATGTGTCACCCCGGGACGCGCGGGTTCGATTTCAACATCTGGGGAGGTTCCGATATGTGTTTTCACGCAGGCAACGATGAGCTGGAAACGGTCTATGCTTTGATGCGGATGTCGCTGCACGCCCTGATCGCCGACACCCTGAGCCTGGACATGGAGGCCCTGTCTCCGGAACTGGATCTGCGTACCGATCTGCACATGACCGACCACCAGGCGGGCCGGCTGACGGAAGGGGTTGCGGACATGTTCGACGGTCTGATCCTGGATCTGGCTGCGGTGCGGACCATAGCGGATCTCACCGAGGCGGTGACCGCAGCAGCCTGAACTGCCCCTGCCTCCTGCCGGGGGTGGACGAAGCATGAAGAAGATACTTTCCAGATGGAATGACGTCAGAGGGGAGTGGTCGACCATGACCCTCTACCAGCGCTTCGAAAGCGGCGTGGCGCTGGCGCTTACCCTGCTGATCAGCCTGGTCATCGTGGTTGCCCTGTTCCGGCTGTTCGTCGGCGTGGTGGGCAATCTCGTCTTCGGGGCCATGAACCCGCTCGAGCATCGGGTCTTCCAGATGGTCTTCGGCGAGATCATGACGCTGCTGATCGCTCTCGAGTTCAATCACACCCTGCAATATGTGGTCACGCGCGAGCAGAGCATCATCCAGACCAAGGTGGTGCTGCTGATCGCTCTGCTGGCCGTGTCCCGCAAGTTCATCATCTTCGATCTCAAGGAAACCACGGCCGGGGAGCTGCTCGGCCTGGCCGCGGTCACCCTGGTGCTGGGGGTCACCTACTGGCTGTTGCGTGACCGGGACGAGCGCGGCGCCGGCAACGGCGGCTGAAGGCCGGCGTTTCCCGGTCTTGTGGACTTGGCCGGTCAGGGGGCTATCATGATCGATAGGCGGGGTATCGTTCCGAGCTCCGCGAGGAGGATGACGATGGGAGTGATACGCGAAATCATAGGCCCCAGGTCCAAGTACGAGCATGATATTCCCTATACCTACGAGGCAAGGATCAGCGTCATGGACGAGGGGCAGGAATACAAGACGTATCTGGCCGATACCATCTGTGCCCTGGTGGAGTTTCTGGAGCAGAATGCCATCGACCCTGAAGAGGTCAGAATCTACGAGGTCTACGAGGAGGGGGAGACCGAGTTGAACAAGGACTACTGTCTATCCAGGGAAGGGCGGTGGCTCAGCCAGGAGGAACTCTGCGAGTCGTTGCGCAGCCACTATCCGGGACACATCAGGAAGACCGGCTGCACCTTCGAGGATCGCGAGCGGGACATCTCCGGTCCCTGAGCGTGGAGAGGCCGCGGGCCTGTCGGCATGCCTTGGCAAACCATGCGGCTGGCTAACGACGGCCTGCGTTACGGTCTGATTGCGATCGTCCTGCACTGGCTGACGGCCGTGCTGGTGCTCGGTCTCTATGGGCTGGGCCTCTACATGGTGCAGCTGGACTACAGCCACCGCTGGTATCAGGCCGCACCGGCGCTGCACTACCGGATCGGCGTGCTGCTGGCGGTGCTGCTGGTGCTGCGCCTCGGCTGGCGGCTGGCCAATCCCCGCCCCGCCCTGATCGGCCGGCCCTGGGAGCAGCGGCTCGCCCTCGGCGTGCATCGCCTGTTCTACCTGCTGTTGGCCGGCATCCTCCTCAGCGGTTATCTGGTCACCACGGCCGAGGGCCAGGGGTTGCTCGTGGTTGGGAACCTCGAACTCCCGGCGCTCCTCTACGGTTACGAAAACCAGGCAGATGTGGCCGGCGAGATCCACGCCTGGCTGGCCGATGTGCTGATCCTGCTGGTCGCGCTGCACAGCCTGGCCGCACTCAAGCACCATTTCATCGATCAGGATCCCACCTTGCGCCACATGCTGGGCATGGACGGGGACTGAGCCTATGACAAGGAGAGACGCCATGATCGCACGCAAGCTTCGCTACCTGTTCTGTCTGCTGGCCCTGGTCAGCCTCGGTGCCGGCGCCGCCGAGCACTACGTGATCGATACCAAGGGCATGCACGCCTTCATCACCTTCCGGGTGCAGCACCTCGGCTTCAGCTGGCTGGAGGGGCGTTTCAACCGCTTCAGCGGAAGCTTCGATTACGATCCCGAGCAACCGGCCAACAATCGCGTGCAGGTGGAAATCGACGTGGCCAGCCTCGACAGCAATCACGCCGAACGTGACAAGCATCTGCGCAGTGCGCGCTTCTTCGACGTGAAGCAGTATCCCAAGGCGCGTTTCGTCAGTACCGCCTGGGAGGAGACGGGCGAGGGACGGGCGATCCTCAAGGGGCGCTTCACCCTGCGCGGGGTAAGCCGCGACATCGAGATCGAGGTGCGGGAGATGGGCGCCGGTCCCGATCCCTGGGGCGGTTACCGCCGTGGCTTCGAGGGCACCACCACCCTGCAGCTTTCCGACTACCGGATGAAGGAGGCGGGCATCCTCGGGCCGGCGGCAAATACCATCAGGATCTGGCTGTCCCTGGAGGGCGTGCGCCAGTGATGCCCGGCGGCACAGGGAGGGGGGAATGCTGGGCCGGAGCCCCGTGGCCTGTTAGGCTATGCCCATGAACGACTCATCTGCCCCGGCCGAACGGCCGGCCCGACGCCCACGCATTGCGCAGAAGATCGCCGTGGTGGTGGCCCTCTTCTGCTACCTGGCGGCGCTCGCCTGCGGTGCCGCGGTGGCCCATTTCTATCTTCAGGTCGGCGGCAACTCGCCGCTGGTGGCCAGCTTCGCGGCGGCCATCGTCTTCTTCCTCGGTGCCGGCATCGTGCTGCATGTGATGGGGCGGGCGGACATTCCCGACTTCCGGGTCGGCTAGGATGATGGCGTGCCTGGACCCGCCGGGGATCGCGGCCTGGAGGCCGCTCCTACGGGGCAGGGCGGCACAATATGGTAGGAGCGGCCTCCAGGCCGCGATCGGCGTACAAGGGCACGCCCCCCCATTCTGCCGCCCCGGCAGATCCCGGCCCACGGAACGTGCCTTAGGCTTATAGGCCAGCCCGCGCCGCCATGTAGGCGCGTTCCGAGACGTCGTGCCAGGCCATGACCTGGTCGCGGAAGGTGCGGAAGGCGTGATAGACCTTTTTCGACAGGGCATCCTTGGCGGCGATCTCCGCCACCACCTCGTCCGAGAGCTGCTTCAGGCGGCTCATCACCGGTTCCGGGAAACGCCGCAGGTCGACCTTGTGCTTGTCGACCAGGGTCTGCAGCGCGGCGTTGTTGCGCGCGGTGTATTCGGCCAGCATGTCCTGGTTGGCAACCCGGCAGGCGTGGGTGACGATCTGCTGCAGATCCTTGGGCAGGGCGTCGAAGGCCTTGCGGTTGATGAAACATTCGAGGGTGGTGCCGGGCTCGTGCCAGCCGGGGTAGTAATAGTGTTTGGCCGCCTTGTACAGGCCGAAGGCCAGGTCGTTGTAGGGGCCGACCCATTCGGTGGCGTCGATGGCGCCGGACTGTAGCGAGGTGAAGATCTCGCCGCCGGGCAGGCTCACCGGGGTGCCGCCGGCGCGGCGCAGCACCTCGCCGCCGAGGCCAGGGATGCGCATCTTCAGACCCTTGAGGTCGTCGACGCTGTCGATCGTCTTGTTGAACCAGCCACCCATCTGCACCCCGGTGTTGCCGGCTGCGGCCGGGATCAGACCGAAGGGCGCGTAGACCTCGCGCCACAGTTCCAGGCCGCCGCCGTGATACAACCAGGCGTTCATCTCCTGGGCGGTGAGACCGAAAGGCACGGCCGAGAAGAACTGTGCCGCTTCCGATTTTCCCTTCCAGTAATAGGCAGCGCCGTGGCCCATCTGGGCCGTGCCGCGCGAGACCGCGTCGAAGGTCTCGAAGGCGGGGACCAGCTCCTTGGCGCCGTAGACCTTGACCTTCAGCCGGCCACCGCTCATCTCGGTGATGGTGCGGGCGAGGAAGTTGGCGCCGGTGCCCAGGCCCGGAAAGTTCTTCGGCCAGGTGGTGACCATCTTCCAGCGGATGGTCTTGCCGGCGATGGCCGGGGCCCCGGCCAAGGCGCCGCCGGCGGCCAGGGCGCCGGCCCCGGAGGCGCGGATGAAGTCACGACGTTTCATGCGGATTCCCCTGTGCTGCGGACTGGGCGCATTGTACGCAGATCCCAGGGGCGGCTGCATCCCGGCGGGCCGGGCCGCCGGCTGCTGACGGCACGGGCGTGATAGAAAAGGCTTGCAATCGCATTCGCTTATGCGATTATACTCCCACTTCGCCTTCACAAAGCTTGCTAATGAGCTCTATTACAACGATAAAACGAAGGAAGATTTTCGTCGGAACCCCCTCAAGGACGCGGCGCCTCCCGTTCCGGCAGAACCCGGAGCCGAGTGCATGACCCTCCCCCCGTTATCCGAACGCCGGTTCGTGGCGACCATAGTTGCCGGCCTGCTGCTGGTGCCCCTGAGCGGTTTCGGCACCGCCTGGCTGTTCGGGCTGGTGGATGGCGCGGGTCTCGCCCAGGCGCTGCGCGCCGGCTGGCTGCCGGCCTTCCTGGCCCTGCTGCTCGGCTGGGGCTGGCTGCATTTCCACCACTATCTGCGACCCTTTGGCGACTGGCTGGCGCGCAACCCGGCGGCTGACAACGCCCCCGGCCATCTGCATCGTCGCCTGGCGCGTTTCCCGCGGGAATACTGGGCGCCCTTCCTGCTCTATGCCCTGCTGGCGCCCGCCATCTACCAGCTGTCGCGCGGTGTGTCCCTGGCGGCCGAGCTGCCGGCCTTCCTCAATCTGCTGCTGCTGCAGCTGACCATCGGCGTGCTGCTCGGGCTGCCGGCCTACCTGGCCAGCCTCGACCAGCTCGGCCGCCTGGTGTCGCGGCTCGGGCTGCCCGAGATCCAGGTCAGCCTGCGCTCGCGGCTGATGCTGCTGGTCGGCTTCGTGCCGCTGCTCGCCTATTCCATGCTCTTGAATTACCACTGGCTGCACAGCGGCAGCCTCAACCCGCAGCTGCTCGTGCTCTGGGGGCTGCTGGCCACGGTGACCGCTCTGGTCACCTGGCTGTCGATCCGCAGCGTCGCCCAGTCGCTGCATCCGGTGGAAGAGGTGCTGCGGCGCAGCGGCGCCTCGACCCATGCCGACCTGGCCGGGCTGCGTCCCCAGTCGACCGATGAGATCGGCTACCTGACCCAGACCCTGGGCCGGGTGTTCCGTCGCCTGGGCGACCAGGAATCGCACATGCGCGCGGTGGTCGATACCGCCGCGGAGGGCATCATCGTGGTCGACGAGCAGGGACGTATCGACACCTTCAACCCGGCCGCCGAGCAGCTGTTCGGCTTCCTCGCCTCGGAGATCCGCGGCAAGCCGCTGGCCTGGCTGCTGCCGGAACTGGCCGGGGAGGGACAGCCGCCACCGCTGGAATGCAGCGAACGGGAGAGCACCGGCCTGCATCGCAACGGCCAGGCGATCACCGTCTCGGTGCGGGTCAGCCGCATGGATCTCAGCGGCAAGCCGATGTTTACCTGCCTGGTGGCCGACATCACCCAGCGCAAGCAGGCCGAGCACCAGCTGCTCAATGCCGAGGCGCGCTACCGTGATCTGGTGGAGACTGCCCACGACCTGGTGTGGAGCACGGACGCCGAGGGGTGCTGGACCTATCTCAATGGTGCCTGCCAGTCCATCTACGGCTACAGTCCGCAGGAGATGATCGGGCGGCATATCAGCGAATTCCGTACCGCCAGTCATGCCGAGCGCGACGAGCAGGCCTTCCGCGCCATCCTCCGAGGCGAGGAGCTGGTGCAGTACGAGACGGTGCACAAGGACCGCGAGGGACGCGAGCATCACCTCAGCTTCAATGCCCGGGCGCACCTCGACGAGGAAGGCCGGGTGCAGTACATCAGCGGGACGGCGCGTGACATCAGCGAGCAGAAGGCCTTCCAGCAACAGCTCGCCTACCAGGCGGAGCACGATTCGCTGACCGGGCTGTTCAACCGCCACTACTTCCAGCAGGAGCTGGAGCGGACCGTGGCACGGGTGGCCCGCAGCGCCACCGAGTGCGCCCTGTTCTACATCGACCTCGACCAGTTCAAGTACATCAACGACACCCTGGGCCATGCTGCCGGCGACCAGCTGCTGATGGAGATCAGCGCCCTGCTTCGTTCCCACGTCCGCGAGGGCGATCTGCTGGCGCGCTTCGGCGGCGACGAGTTCACCCTGCTGGTGTACAACGTCGATGCCCAGCAGGCACCGCGGGTGGCGGAGAACTTCCGCCGCCTGTTCGAGGAATACGTCTTCCATTACGACGGCAAGAACTTCAACGTCACCTGCAGCATCGGCGGCGCGCTGATCGATGCCATGGCCGGCTCGGCGGACGAGATGCTGTCGCATGCCGACCTGGCCTGCAACATGGCCAAGACCCAGGGCCGCAACCGGGTGCATCTGTACAACCCGGCGGACAGCGACAAGGCCGGCATGGCCGAGGACATGGGCTGGGCGGCACGGGTGCGCGAGATGCTGGAGCAGGACCGTTTCCAGCTCGTCTATCAGCCGATCGTCTCGGTGGACAGCGGCGTGGTGCAGGACTACGAGGTGCTGGTGCGCATGGTCTGCGACGACGGCGACGTGATCCTGCCCGGCGGCTTCATGCCGGCCGCGGAGCGCTTCGGCCTGATCCACAGCGTCGACCGCTGGATCGTCAGGCGCGCCATGCACCAGCTGGCCACGCTGCGCGAGCAGGGGATGCAGGTCTGCTTCTCCATCAACCTCTCGGGCAAGGCCTTTGAGGACGACCAGCTGCTGCCGATGATCCAGCAACTGCTGCGCGAGACCGGACTGGACCCCTCCTGGCTGACCTTCGAGATCACCGAGACCGCGGCCATCGCCTACCTGGGGGCGGCGGAACGCTTCATCGGCGAGCTGAAGGAGATCGGCTGCCAGTTCGCGCTCGACGACTTCGGTTCCGGCTTCAGCTCCTTCACCTACCTCAAGCACCTGCCGGTCGACAAGCTGAAGATCGACGGCTCCTTCGTGCAGGGCATGGCCCAGTCCAGCGTCGACCAGGCGATGGTGCAGTCGATGCACCAGATCGCCCATGCGCTGGGCAAGGTGACCATCGCCGAGTACGTGGAGAGTGCGGAGATCCTGGCCCTGCTCAAGGAGTACGGCATCGACTATGCCCAGGGCAACTACCTCGGCAAGCCGCGTGACGCCCTGCTCAGCCTGACCCCGTCACCGGCCTCCAACGTGACCCGGCTGCAGCAGTAGCCCATCGCGGCCTGGCGACCGCTCCTACCCACCTTTTGAGCCGTCCGTGCTTTCCGTGCGGTGTCAGGGCTAACCCGCATGTTGCACCAAGCCGGTCCGCATGATCGGCGTGCAGGCTGGTATTAACCCGGCTTTGTGCCTGTTCGGTCGACTCCGGGCATTGCCCACCGTGGATCCCGCCCCAATCGCGGCCTGGAGGCCGCTCCTACGTCAACACATTGTGCCGCCATGCCTTGTAGGAGCGGTCTCCAGGCCGCGATCGAGGCGCAAACTGTAACAGGGCACAATTGCTCGCATAGGGGATTACTGCCTTGATATACTGGAAAAATTACGCTTTCAAGGCCGCCTTGGTGCAATATCCGGGCTAGGCCATCTCCAGATTGGCATAGGCCACCACCAGCCACTTGGCGCCGGCCTGGCTGAAGTTGACCTGCACCCGGGCATGGGCGCCCTGCCCCTCGTAGTTCAGCACCACGCCTTCACCGAACTTGGGGTGCCGCACCTGCTGGCCGAGTTGCAGGCTGCCGCCGGCGGCCTGCGGCGGTGCCTCGCGCAGCCCGCTGCTGCCGCCAGCGGCAGATAGCGGCCGGCGGACGCTGACCTGGGGGCGGATCTCCTCGATCAGTTCGCCGGGGATCTCGCGCAGGAAGCGGGACGGCAGGGCGTAGGATTCCGAGCCATGCAGCCGGCGCCGTTCGGCACAGCTCATCACCAGTTGCTGGCGGGCGCGGGTCATGCCGACGTAGCACAGGCGCCGTTCCTCCTCCAGCCGGCCGGGCTCCTCGATCGACATCTGGTGCGGGAACAGCCCCTCCTCCATGCCGGCCATGAACACCAGCGGGAACTCCAGGCCCTTGGCCGAGTGCAGGGTCATCAGCTGCACGCAGTCCTCCCAGGCCTCGGCCTGGCCCTCGCCGGCCTCCAGCGCGGCATGGGCCAGGAAGGCGTCGAGCCGCGCCATGTCGCGGGTCGCCTCGTCCGCCTCCGGATCGAAGTGGCGGGCGGCATTGACCAGTTCCTGCAGGTTCTCGATGCGCGTCTGGCCGCGCTCGCCCTTCTCCTTGCGGTAGTGCTCGACCAGCCGGCTGGCGGCGATGACCTGCTCGACCTGTTCCTCCAGCGGCAGGTCCGTCAGGCCGGCGGCCTGTTCGCGGATCAGTTCCAGGAAGGCGCGCAGGGCATTGCTGGCGCGGGCGTTGAGCAGGCCCTCGCCGATCACCGCCTCGGTCGCCTGCCACAGCGAGCAGCCGCGCTGCCGGGCCTGCTCGCGCACCGTGCCCAGGGTACGTTCGCCGATGCCGCGCGGCGGCTGGTTCACCACCCGTTCGAAGGAGGCGTCGTCGTGTGGATTGCTGGCCAGGCGCAGATAGCCCAGCGCGTCCTTGATCTCGGCGCGCTCGAAGAAGCGCAGGCCACCGTAGACCCGATAGGGGATCTGGCGCTGCATGAGCTGTTCCTCGAACACCCGCGACTGGGCATTGGAGCGGTAGAGGATGGCGATCTCGCTGCGCGCCCGTCCCTCGGCCACCGCCTGCTCGATGCGTTCCACCACGAATCGCGCCTCGTCGTATTCGTTGAAGGCGTTGTAGAGCTGGATCGGATCGCCCTCCTCCCCCTCGGTCCACAACTGCTTGCCGAGCCGGCCCTGGTTGTGGGCGATCAGGGCGTTGGCGGCATTGAGGATGGTGGCGGTGGAGCGGTAGTTCTGTTCCAGCCGGACCAGGCGGCTTCCGGCGAAGTCCTGGCTGAAGCGCTGCAGGTTCTCCACCCGGGCGCCGCGCCAGCCGTAGATCGACTGGTCGTCGTCGCCGACCGCGAACAGCCGGCCGTGGCTGCCGGCCAGCAGGCGCAGCCAGGCGTACTGGATGGCGTTGGTGTCCTGGAACTCATCGACCAGCAGGTGGCCAAAACGCTGCCGGTAGTGGTCGAGGATCTCCGGGCGCTGCAGCCACAGCTCGTGGGCGCGCAGCAGCAGCTCTGCGAAGTCGACCATGCCGCCGCGCCGGCAGAGTTCCTCGTAGGCTTCATAGACCCGCAGCTGGGTGCGTTCGAAGGGGTCGTCGTTGGGTTCGATGTGTTGCGGACGCAGGCCCTCGTCCTTGCGGCCGTTGATGTACCACTGCAGCTGCCGGGGCGGCCAGCGCGCCTCGTCCAGTTCCAGCGCGCGCACCACCCGCTTCACCACCCGCAGCTGGTCGTCGGCATCCAGGATCTGGAAGCTCTCCGGCAGCCCGACGTCCTGCCAGTGGCGACGCAGCAGGCGGTGCGCCAGGCCGTGGAAGGTGCCGACCCACATGCCGCCGGCGGGCACGCCGAGCAGTTGCTCGATGCGGCCGCGCATCTCCTTCGCCGCCTTGTTGGTGAAGGTCACGGCGAGAATGCCGTAGGGCGAGACCCGCTCCACCTCGATCAGCCAGGCGATGCGGTGCACCAGCACCCGCGTCTTGCCACTGCCGGCGCCGGCCAGCACCAGCAGCGGGCCGGCTGGGGCGGTCACCGCCTCGCGCTGCGCGTCGTTCAGGGGATCGAGGATGTGGGAGACGTCCATCGGCCCATTTTAGCAGATGGTGCTGGCGGGCAGAGCGGCGGTTGGCGGGTCAATAACGCCACGCCAATCGCGGCCTGGAGGCCGCTCCTACAACATAATCGTGACGCCCCGCCCCGTAGGAGCGGCGTCCCCACCGCGATTTGGTGTGTATCCCGATCGCGCCCTGGAGGCCGCTCCTACCAGGGTGCCGCCATGCCCCGTAGGAGCGGCCTCCAGGCCGCGATCCCCGGCGGGTCCAGCCACGCCGTCATCCGGGGGCTGCCGGGTTAATGATAGTCTGAGGTGCATCGACAGGATGGTGGAGGGAGCTTGCATGACTGCTTACGAGGGTGGCGGGCGGGCCAGTTGTGGCCGGGGGTGCACGGGGTGGTGGGCCATCCTCTGGGCTGTCCTGTTCGGCGCGGTCCTGCTGTGGTCTGCGATCCGTCCCCACGACTACCCGACCTGGCTGCTGGAGGTGCTGCCGGCGCTGATCGGCGCCGGCGTGCTGGCGGCCACGCGGCGGCGCTTCCCCCTCACCCCGCTGGCCTATGTGCTGGTTCTGCTGCATGCCATCGTGCTCATGGTCGGCGGCCACTACACCTATGCCGAGGTGCCGCTCGGTGACTGGTTGCGCGATGCCCTGGGTCTGGCGCGCAACCACTACGACCGCCTCGGCCATTTCTTCCAGGGCTTCGTGCCGGCGCTGCTGGCGCGGGAGCTGCTGATCCGTCTGCAGGTGGTGAAGGGGACGGCCTGGCGGAACTTTCTGATCGTCTGCTTCTGCCTGGCGCTGAGCGCCTTCTACGAGCTGCTCGAATGGTGGGTGGCGCTGGTCTCGGCGGAGGCGGCCGAGGCCTTCCTCGCCACCCAGGGCGACGTCTGGGACACCCAGGCCGACATGTTCCTGGCCCTGGTCGGCGCCGTGCTGGCCCTGCTGCTGCTCGGCCGCTGGCACGATCGGCAGCTCGCAGCCGTGGCGGCGAGGGGGTCCGCCGTGCTCTCGTAGGAGCGGCCTCCAGGCCGCGATCGGTGTTCAGCGATGAATCGCCCTCAACGGCTCTGCATCAGCCGGGCCGAGACCAGGGCCACCTGCAAGGCCTCGCCATCCAGCACCTCGGGATACATGTGGTAGTTGGCGGCCAGGGCCTCGGGGCGCTGGCAGGCCGCGGTCTCCAGCCGCTGCCGGGTGTCGCGGTCGAGGTTCTGGTGGGCGAGCAGCAGCGGGGCCTGCCAGGCGTGGTAGTCCTGGACCAGGGCGCAGCTCAGGGGATCCTCCCAGTCCTCCCTGACCAGCAGTGGCGGGAAGGCCGCCGCCGGCAATTCCCGACCGTAGAGGCTGTCGTCCACCCGCAGGCCGTCGTGGCCGATGCCGCTGCCGTCCTCGAGGCGCTCGAACCATTGCAACACCGGCAGTGGCCGGGCGGCGCGGTTGACCCGCCGTTCCAGCACGTCCTGGGCGCGTGGCGGCCGGGCCCCGGGCGGGGTGCGCTGAGCGTCTTCCTCCAGGGCCTGGCAACGGAAACCCTGCTGGGAGACGAGGAAGGGGCGCCACAGCGGGTCGCTCACGGCGTCCATCTCGCGCAGGTTGCAGCGGCTCTTGACCAGGGCCAGCGGCTGCCGGCGGCTGTGGTCGAGCAGCCAGAGTTCGATGCGGTCGGCGAGCGGAAACGGCAGTGGCGGGCGCTGCTCCAGGGCCTCGAGCAGGGCGTCGCCGGCGGCGCCCGGCCGGCGGACGCGGATCCGCCAGTGCTGGCCGTCGGTGGAGTAGGCCTGGGCGGTGCCGCAGTCGACGATCTGGATCACCCCCTGATAGGGGCAGAAGCGGCGGATGGCATGGTAGCGCGCGGGCATCCCGGGATCGGCTCCGCTGAGGGCCTGCTCCCAACATTAGCGCGCCCGGCCGCGGGGGTCCATCCCCAGGGGCTGCGGCTGGCTCAGGCCAGTCCGCAGCGCAGCGCCTGGCGCTGCATCTCGGCGTATTCGTCCTCGAAGAAGAAGCGTTCCTCGCCGAAAGCCGGTTTCAGCTGGTCGAGCCAGGTGGCCTCGGGGTCGAAGCGGGCGAAGAAGGGCCGCTGCACCCAGTCCGGGTTGCGGCCCTGGATGAAGCGCAGCACGAAGACCTTCTCACCATGGATCTCGGCGATGCCCTGTACCTCGACCTTGCCCGGTCCGGCGCTCATGCTCGGGCCGCGGGCGGTACGGCCGAGGCCCGAGACCTGCTGCATGGCCTCGCGGTAGATGGACCAGGCGCGGGCCAGAGGCACCTCGAAATAGTGGCGGGCACCGGTGTCGCGCTCGATGAACATGTAATAGGGGATCAGCCCCAGGCGGACCTGGGTGCGCCACAGGCGGGCCCAGACGTCCGCGTCGTCGTTGATGTGTCGCACCAGTGGCGCCTGGGTGCGGATCACCGCGCCGGTGTCACGGATGCGGCGGATCGCCTCGCGTACCACCGGGGTCTCCAGCTCGCGCCAGTGGTTGAAGTGAGCCATCAGCGCCACCTGCTTGCCGCTGCCGGCCAGGCGTTCGAGCAGCGCCAGCAGGGCGTCCGCGTCCGGGTCGCTGACGTAGCGCTGCGGCCAGAAGGTCAGCGACTTGGTGCCGATGCGGATGGTCTGCAGGTGCTCGAACTCCGGCCGCAGCAGGGGTTCGAGGTAGGCCTGCAGGTGCGAGGTCTTCATCACCATCGGGTCGCCGCCGGTGATCAGCAGGTCGCTGACCTGCGGATTCTGCTCCAGGTAGCGGTGCAGCTGGCCGGCCTCGTTGGCGGCGAAGCGCAGGGTCTTGTCGCCGATGAACTGGGCCCAGCGGAAGCAGAAGGTGCAGTAGGCATGGCAGACCTGGCCCTGGCTGGGGAAGAACAGCACCGTCTCGCGGTACTTGTGCTGCATGCCGGGCAGCGGCTCGCCGTCGAGCCGCGGCACGTTGAGCTGCTGCTGGCCGGCCGGGTGGGGATTGAGGCCGGCCTGGATGTCGCGCGCCACCGCCTTGATCGCCTTGCGGTCGCCGCCACGCAGGGCTTCGGCCATGCGTGCGAAGTCCGCCTCCGGCAGCATCCCGGGTTGCGGGAAGGTGAGCTGGAAGATCGGGTCGTCAGGGATGTCGTTCCAGTCGATCAGTTCGTCGATCACGTACTGGTTGACCCGGAAGGGGAAGACGTTGGCCACCACGCGCATGGCGAAGCGCTGTGCCTCGGGCAGGCGCTGCAGCGGCTCGATCCGGTCGAACTGGCGCTCGGTGTAGACCCGGAAGCGGTCGTCGTCGGTCGGCACTTCGCCCAGGGGGGCGGGCCGATGCTGGAGATTGCTCACCTGTGACATCGTCTTGCCTCTGTGCTGGAGACGCGGCGGGCCGCCTCAGCTGGCCTCGCGTTCGAGATGGGCCTGGATCAGCTTGCGGTTGCTGGCGGAGCGCAGATTGGCCACCTCGGGACGGCGTCCGCCGAGATAGTCGGCGAGGCTGACCGTCGGAACCTTCAGCTTGTCGACCAGGGGAAACATGGTGCAACCCTCGCAGGCGCGCAGCTTGGGCTGGGCACCGGCCGGCACCTTCCCGGTGGGACGCTTGCGCAGCTTCTGACAGTTGTCGGTGCGCATGTAGGCTTCCTGGGGGATGCAGAAAAACATCAACTCCTTGCTCACAGGTTACTCCTCTCGTATCGAATCAATTCGGCTGTCCCTGGCCGCAGGCTGGAACAGGCCACCGCCGGCATCGGCCATCACGGCCACCATGGCCCTCAGGCCGTGCTCCAGCTCGGCCACCACCGCCTCCGGCAGACGGCGCAGGGCATCGTTGAGGGTGCCCTGCCGCGGCGCGCGCCCCAGAATCTGCCTGCCGGCGTCGGTCAGTTCGACCCGTACCGTGCGTTGGTCCGGGCCGCCGCGCCGACGGGCCACCAGGGCCTTCTTTTCCAGCTTGTCCAACAGGTTACTGGTGGTCGACTGATGCAGGGAGAGCGCCTGCGAGAGCTGAGAGACGCGCAGCCCCGGCTGTCTTGCCAGTTCCCGGAGCGCCCAGAGCTGGGCGGCGCTGACCCCGCATTGGCGCTCGACACCACGGGAATAGGCCTGCATGGCGCGATAGACGATACGCAGCTGCTGCTCCACGGCCAGCACCCGTAGCGAATGGGCATCGGCAGGGATCGCTGCGGGGGCGTCTGGTGCCTGAGGGGCCGGGTCCATCGCGCGGGTCTTCCATCCATCCAGGGAGCCAGAAAGTTTTGCACAATAGCATTTTTTGAGGCTGATGTCCATTTTTTATAACTATCAAGAAGTTATCCTGCGATCTGCGGGCGAGCCATGGCCAGGGGATGATTGAAAGGGCCGGCCGCCGCCCCCACTTTCCCCGGCAGTCGACGACGGGAGGGAAAAGCATCCTCATGAACACCTTGCGAACCACTCTGCTGCTGGCCGGTCTGACCGGCCTGCTGCTGGCCGCCGGTCAGGCCCTCGGGGGCCAGCAGGGCATGATCGTCGCCCTGCTGTTCGCCGCGCTGATGAACTTCGGCAGCTACTGGTATTCGGACCGCCTGGTGCTGTCCATGTACCGGGCGCGGGAGATCGGCCCGCAGCAGGCGCCGGGTCTGTACCGCACCGTGCAGCGGTTGACCGCGCGCGCCGGCCTGCCCATGCCGCGCCTGTATCTCATCGATTCCGCGGCACCCAATGCCTTCGCCACGGGGCGCAATCCCGAGCATGCGGCGGTGGCGGTGACCAGCGGCCTGTTGCGCATGCTCGACGAGCGCGAGTTGGCCGGCGTGCTGGCGCACGAGCTGGCCCATGTCCGCAACCGTGACATCCTCACCGGCACCGTGGCCGCGACGCTGGCCGGCGCCATCGCCATGCTCGCCAACCTGGCGCAGTGGGCGCTGATCTTCGGCCTGGGGCGGCGCGACAGCGAGGGCGGCGGCAATGCCCTGGGCATGCTGGTGATGATGATCGTGGCGCCGCTGGCGGCCAGCCTGATCCAGATGGCCGTGTCCCGCTCGCGCGAGTTCGCCGCCGACGAGGCGGGGGCGCGGATTGCCGGCGATCCGCTGGGACTGGCCCGTGCCCTGCGCAAACTGGAGCTGGCCGGACGCCGGGCCCCGTTGCCGGCGGCCGAATCGCATCCGGCCACGGCCCATCTGTTCATCGTCAACCCGCTGCGCGGCAGCAGCCTGGCGCGGCTGTTCTCCACCCACCCGCCGACCGAGCAACGCATCCGTCGGCTCGAGGCCCTGGCCGCCGGGGGGGTCAGTGCCTGAGCGGTCCTTGTTTGCAGCCTGCCCGGCCTGAGCATCGAATCCCTGCTGCGGTATATTGGGCGATGCCCGGCATTGGTTCCGGGCAGGCACAGGGAGGTGGGGCATGAAACGTATCGCGATCTTTTCCGATGGCACCTGGAACTCGCCGGAGCGGGGCGAGGCGACCAACGTGCTGCGCCTGGCGCGGGGGGTGCGGCCGCGCGCCGGCGACATCGAGCAGGTGGTGTTCTATGACTGGGGCGTGGGTACCGACCGCAGGAAACTGGCCGGGGGCATCTCCGGGGCGGGGATCGACAAGAACATCATGGATGCCTACCGTTTCCTCGTCCACAACTACGAGCCCGGCGACGCCTTGTTCTTCTTCGGCTTCAGCCGCGGTGCCTACACGGTGCGTTCCCTGGCCGGCTTTGTCCGCAACTGTGGCCTGCTGCGCCGCGAACACGCCGATCGCATCCCCGAGGCCTATCGGCTTTACCGCCAGCGCTCGCGCAACAGCAGCCCGGATGCGCAGCGGGCCGTGGCATTCCGTGCCCGCTATGCCGTGGCGGACATCACCGAGATCGAATTCGTCGGCGCCTGGGACACGGTCGGTGCCCTGGGCATCCCCGTGCCCTTCTGGGGCACCCTGGGCGAGCGCGAGTTCCTGTTCCACGACACCGCACCGAGCCGGATCATCCGCCACGCCCGGCATGCCCTCTCCATCGACGAGAATCGCGAGGACTTCGAGCCCACGCTGTGGGACGCCAAGCCGGGACTGGACATCCGTCAGGTCTGGTTCCCCGGCGTGCATGCCGATGTCGGCGGCGGTTATCCCGAGCGCGGCCTGGCCGACTGCGCGGCGCACTGGATGCTCGGCGAGGCGCAGCGCTTCGGACTGATGTTCGAGGATCACCTGCTCGGCGGTCTTCGCCCCGATCCGCTGGCGCCCCAGCACAACGAGCGCAAGGGCATCTACCGGGCACGCCGGGAAACCGTCCGCCGCATCGACGGCCCGCTGCACCGCAGTGCCAGGCAGCGCTGGGAGGCCGACGTGCAGGACTATCGCCGGCGCAGCAAGGCGCTGGCCGCCCTGCTGGCGACGGTCGGCGGCGACTGGTCACAGATCGAGCTGCTGGACTGAGTGCCGGCTTCCGGCTGGGTCGGGGACCCCGGCAGGAAAATTCTATGGCCACGAAACCCACCAAACCCGCGAAAGCATGAATGAACGGCTTGCGCCGGCTTGGCAGCCCGGATATTGCATCAGGATCCCGGATGATGGGTGGCTGGACCCGCCGGGGATCGCGGCCTGGAGGCCGCTCCTACGGGGCATGGCGGCACAATGTGTTGTAGGAGCGGCCTCCAGGCCGCGATCAAGGGGCATGGCAGCACAATGTGTTGTAGGAGCGGCCTCCAGGCCGCGATCAAGGGGCATGGTGGCACAATGTGTTTTGTAGGAGCGGCCTCCAGCCGCGATCAAGGGGCATGGCGGCACAATGTGTTGTAGGAGCGGCCTCCAGGCCGCGATCAAGGGGCATGGCAGCACAATGTGTTTTGTAGGAGCGGCCTCCAGGCCGCGATCAAGGGGCATGGCAGCACAATGTGTTTTGTAGGAGCGGCCTCCAGGCCGCGATCAAGGGGCATGGTGGCACAATGTGTTTTGTAGGAGCGGCCTCCAGCCGCGATCAAGGGGCATGGCGGCACAATGTGTTGTAGGAGCGGCCTCCAGGCCGCGATCAAGGGGCATGGTGGCACAATGTGTTTTGTAGGAGCGGCCTCCAGCCGCGATCAAGGGGCATGGCGGCACAATGTGTTTTGTAGGAGCGGCCTCCAGGCCGCGATTGGCGCGGCGTTGACAGGCCCCGGGAATCTGTTTTGGCCAATCGCAGCGGGCAGGGCGAATAGCGTGCGCGCAGGTTCTTTTCGTGGGTTTGGTGGGTTTCGTGGCAATCCGGTTCTTGCTGAAAAAGCGGCATGCCAGGCCGCATTCCCCCTTATGGGCTACAGGGCAAATCCGCCGGCCTGTTCGCCGGCGTGCTTGGATTTCAGGTAATTGATCTTTCCCCGCCATACAGGTACCGGGTCAGGCACTCCCAGCAGGTAGCCCTGTCCGAAATCCATTTCCAGGGATTCCAGCTTTTCCGCCTGCTCGATCGTCTCGATGAACTCGACCACGGTCTCGAGTCCGAGGCGCTGCGCCATCTGCCGGGTGATCAACATGATGTGCTCGCTGGCGAGACTGGTGCCGATGTTGCGTGTCAACGAGCCGTCCAGCTTGAGATAGCGGACGCTGCCTTCCAGTGCCAGTTCGACAACGGTTTGCAGAGTCGAATAGCCGGTCCCGAAGTCGTCGACCGCGAAGACGAGGTCGTACTTGCGGTGCAGTTCGTGGACCAGTCCCCTGTGCTCCAGCAATACCTGCTCGGTGAGTTCGAGCACCACCTCGAAATCGCGCAGCGGACCATTGAGGGTTTCGATCAGCAGGTCCAGGTAATCCTGGCTTGCCAGCGAGGCCGCCGAGACATTGATGAAAAGGCGTGGCGTGATATGCGTCAGCATGGCGGCCTGCCTGGCCGTTGCCTTGAGCACGAGGCGGTCGAATTCCGGCGTCAGTCCCATGCTGATGATGTCGTCGATGAACAGGCCGGCGCTGATGAACCCGTCGTTCTCCCGGAAACGTCCGAGGATTTCGAACGCGAGGATCTCCCGCCGCTGGTCAAGGGATACCAGGGGCTGGATGAATATGTCGGTAAACTCCTCCGTCAGCTTGGCGCGCAGATCGAGGGACTTGCGATAGCGTGCCTTGAGCCAGTCGACCATCGCCTGTACATGCTCGTCGCGGGTCCCGATGTGTTCGCTGACCTTTCGGGCCTCCTCGGTGAGATACTGGACGACGAGGTGTATGTTTTCGGTGGTGAGCTCGCTGAAATCGGTCAGCTCGATTCCGTGGTAGAGGATGTCGATGTCCACTGGCAGGTCTTCGAGTTTGCCGCAGCAGAGATTCTTCCGGACGTTTTCCAGCACCCCGCCCAGCGCTTCGGGCTCGGCGTTGTAGCCCATGACGTAGAAATCCCCGGCGATTCCCTTGGTGTAGAACATCCATTCCTGGTGTTGTTCGAATTCGGCATGAAGCAGGCGGTCGACGTGGGCCAGGGCGCGATCCCCGACCTCGTTTCCATAGAGCTTGTTGATGGTGTCCAGCTTGCGAAGATTGACGATGCACAGGAACTTCCTTCCTGGCAGATACAGGGAGGCCTGCAGGAAACTGAAGAACCGGCCGATGCGGTTGGTCTGGCCTTCGAGATACAGCACCGTCAGAAGGTTCAGCAGCTGGGCGACCTTCTTCATCAGCTCGTTATAGGCAAGATAGGCTTGCTCATAACGGTTGGCGCTCAACATGGCATAGAGGATGCCCGCCTGCTGGAAGATCAGCCGGTGCTGTTCCTGAATCTGATCGCAAAGCTTGAGGTCGAGGCATATCAGCAGGCTTTCCGGATAGCGCAGCACGCGGGCAAACGGGCTCTCGTCGGCTGTCTCCAGGGGGAAGAGTTCAAGGTTCTGCTGGATGCCTTGGCGTATCCTTTCCACCCACTCCAGATAGGTCTTTATCAGGATCCTGTCCCGAACGACCGCCTCGGGAAGATGGTGCGGGGTCTCAACCTCGTTGATCAGGTAATAGCGGGCGGTTTCGCGCTTTGCCCGTTCGAAGATCCGGTCGATCTCACGGTAGTGCTCGATGGGGTCCGGCATATTGGCGGCAACGAGCCGGATGACCTCTTCCTTGAGGTGGTTGAAGCTGGCCATCAAGAGGGCGAAGGATGCGCCCTGCTCGAAATAGTCTTCGGCAAGTTGCCGGGCGGCCTCGCTGGCGTCGTCTCGTTCGGTCAGGAAGTGCTCGAGGAAACCCCGGTAGTTGCCCAGCAGCCGTTTCTCCCGCTCCTCAACGAGCAAGGCGTCCAGGGCGCCGTATTCGCCGTGAAAGTCGTGCAGGCTCTCGATGAGGCGATCGATCTGTTCCGGTGTGAGGTGCAAGATATTTTCCGCCATGGTGTTCGGGGGCGTGTTGCAGGGTTTGCAGGGGAGGATTCGGTATTCTTCGGCAGGGGCCGTGACATTCCTTTGCACTGTTTTTGTGCCAGCGGCAGCAGGCCGTTTCGTCCGCTTTGCCCGGCGCAGTGGTATTGCCTGATCTTAGCATCCGTTATCGGCTCGTGCCTAGCCCGCATATTGCACGAAGGCGGCCTTGCATGCGTAATTTTTCCGGTATTCATCAAGGCAGTGATTACCTCTGCGAGCAATTGTGCCCTGTTACAGTTTGTGCCTGTTCGAGTTCAGACCAAATCCGGAGTCGCATTTTGCCCGATCCCCCTTGAACCCTAGCTACGGCTATGCTTCTACGGGCGATCGAACAAACTGCTTGGCCAGATTCGCCCTGAAACTCGAATCCTTCGCGCAATATGCGGGCCAGGCGCGCGCGGAGGCGATGCCGCGAAGTCAGTGCGCTCAGGGCGCGCCTGCTCATTCCCCGTAGACCAGCTTCGGCAGCCAGGTGGCCAGTCCCGGCCAGGCGGCGAGCAGGCCGAGCATCAGCAGCTGAATGAGGATGAAGGGCGCCACCCCGCGGTAGATGTCGCTGGTGCGCACCTCGGGCGGGGCCACGCCGCGCAGATAGAACAGGGCGAAGCCGAAGGGCGGGGTGAGGAAGGAGGTCTGCAGATTGAGGGCGATCATCACCCCCAGCCAGATCGGATCCAGCCCCATGCCGAGCAGCACCGGGCCGACGATGGGCACCACCACGAAGGTGATCTCGATGAAATCGAGCACGAAGCCGAGCAGGAACATCACCGCCATCACCGTCACCACCGCGCCGACGGTGCCGCCCGGCAGGTCGGTGAGCAACTCGGCCACCAGCTCGTCGCCACCGAAGCCGCGGAACACCAGGGAGAACACCGAGGCGCCGATCAGGATCAGGAACACCATGCTGCTGACCCGGGTGGTGCTGCGCGCCACGGCGCCGAGCATGGCCAGATCGAGCCGGCCCTGCAGGGCGGCGAGCAGCAGGGCGCCGACCGCGCCGACCGCCGCCGCCTCGGTGGGCGTGGCCAGGCCGGCGAGGATGGAGCCGAGCACGGCGACGATCAGCAGCAGCGGCGGCAGCAGGGCGCGGGCGATGCGCCCGGCCATGCCCGGAGCCCGGAAGGCGGCCTGCTCGCTGGCGTCCGGGGCCGGCATCCGTTGCGGGCGCAGCGCGGCATTGGCCAGCAGATAGGCGAGATACAGCCCGACCAGCACCAGGCCCGGCAACAGCGCCCCGGCGAACAGGTCGCCGACCGAGAGGGTCTCGGGGGCGAAGATGCCCATGTCGAGCTGGGCCTGCTGGTAGGCGGCGGAGAGCACGTCGCCGAGGAGGATGAGGATGATCGATGGCGGGATGATCTGCCCCAGGGTGCCGGAGGCGCAGATGGTGCCGCAGGCCACCGCCGGGTCGTAGCCGCGGCGCAGCATGGTCGGCAGCGACAGCAGGCCCATGGTGACTACGGTGGCCCCGACGATGCCGGTGCTGGCGGCCAGCAGCATGCCGACCAGGGTTACCGACAGGCCCAGGCCGCCGCGCAGCGGGCCGAACAGCGCGGCCATGGTGTCGAGCAATTGTTCCGCCACCCGCGACTTCTCCAGCACCACGCCCATGAACACGAACAGTGGCACCGCGATCAGCGTCTGGTTGCCCATGATGCCGTACAGGCGGTTGGGCAGCGCCTCCAGGAAGGCCGGATCGAACAGCTCCAGCGCGGTGCCCAGCCAGGCGAAGCCGAGCGCGGTGCCGGCCAGGCTGAAGGCCACCGGATAGCCGGCCAGCAGCACCAGGCAGACGGCGAGGAACATCCACAGCGGCAGCCATGCCTCCATCAGCGATCCGTCCCGGTCGTCAGCCTGAGCAGCTGGCGCAGGGCCAGCGCCAGTCCCTGCAGCAGCAGCAGGATGGCCATCAGCGGGATGGCGCTCTTCAGCAGATAGACGCCGGGCAGGCCGCCGGCCTCGCGTGAGCCCTCGTGCAGCGCCCAGCTGGCGGCCACGTAGTTCCAGCTCACCCAGAGGATGAAGCCGCACACCGGGAACAGCAGCAGCAGGGTGCCGAGCAGGTCGACCAGCGCCCGGCCGCGCGGCGACAGGCGCCGGTAGAAGATGTCGACCCGGACATGGCCCTCGTGCTTCAGGGTGTAAGCGGCGCCGAGCAGAAACACCAGGGCGTGCAGGTAGCCGACCGATTCCTGGAGGGCGATCCAGCCGAGGTTGAAGGCATAGCGCAGCAGGACGATGGCGAAGGTGACCAGCACCATCGCCAGGGTCAGCCAGGCGACGGCGCGACCGGTCCATTCGGCCAGGGCATCGAGCCGGTCGGCGAGACGGGAGAGGAAGGTGGTGCTCATGGGCCGGAGATTATACCGGCCGTGGCGCAGGCTGGCCTACCAGCGGAAGATGACCCAGCTCGGTATCAGCAGGTTGGGTTCTATCTCGTTGCTGCGGGTCTCCAGGCTGCCGTCGCCGTCGGTGTCCATCAGATAGTAGGGTACACCCTTGGCGGGCGTCACCTTGATCATGTACAGCTCGCCGTTGATGCGGTACTCGGTGACGGTGCGGTCCTTCTTGCGGGTGATGGTGACCTGCGGCTCGATGGCTTCCCGCTCGTCGGTCGCGGCCGGCAGCGGGGGTTTGTCGCTGACCGGCGGAGGGGCGTCCGCGGCCCGTGCGGCGGCGGCGAGCAGGGCCAGGAGAAGGAGCAGGCTTGAACGGCGCATGATGAATCCTTGGTCGGTGATGTCAGAGTTCCAGCAGGATCTCGCGCTCCTCGGCGGAGGGCTCGAAACCGCGGTTTTCATAATAGTCGAAGATGGCACTCACCACCTCCTTGGGGTCGTCCAGCACCTGGAACAGGTCGAGGTCCTCAGGCGAGATGGTGCCGGATTCGACCAGGGTGGTGCGGAACCAGCCGATCAGCCCCTCCCAGAAGGGTGTGCCCACCAGGATGATGGGGATGCGTCGGGTCTTGCCGGTCTGCACCAGGGTGAGGATCTCGGCCAGCTCGTCCAGGGTGCCGAAGCCGCCGGGCAGCACCACGTAGGCCGAGGCGTACTTCACGAACATCACCTTGCGCGAGAAGAAGTGGCGGAAGTTGAGGGCGATGTCCTGATAGGGGTTGCCGGACTGCTCGTGCGGCAGCTGGATGTTGAGGCCGATGCTCGGCGAGCGGCCCGCCTGGGCGCCCTTGTTGGCGGCCTCCATGATCCCCGGCCCGCCGCCGCTGACCACCGAGAAGCCGGCGTCCGACAGGGCCCGGGCGATGTCCTCCGCCAGCTTGTATTCCGGGGCATCGAGCGGGGTGCGCGCCGAGCCGAAGATGCTCACCGAGGGCTTGATCCGCGCCAGCCGCTCGAAGCCCTCGACGAATTCGGCCATGATCTGGAAGATCTTCCAGGATTCGCGGGTCAGCTGGGTGTCGTTGATCGGCAGCATGCCGGGGTGTTCGCGTCGGGTCTTGTCGTCCATCGTCATCGCTTCCTTCGAAGGGGGGCCAGAATGCTACCTTCCGCAGGGGCATGCAAGCGGGCCGTCGGGGTGATCGGCTGTCTACCCTGGTAGCGGCAGGCGGCGGCCGGGGTTGATGGGCGGAACCGGGTTTTGCGCCCCGGCCGCTTTCGGTTGAAAATGGCCGCTTCGTTTCCGAGCAGCCCGCCATGACCGACCCAGCTAGCCCACCCCTGATCCTCGTCGACGGTTCGTCCTATCTCTACCGGGCCTACCACGCCCTGCCACCGCTGACCAATTCCCGCGGCGAACCGACCGGTGCCGTCTACGGCGTGGCCAACATGCTGCGCCGCTTGCTCAAGGACTACCGGCCCCGGCAGGTGGCGGTGGTGTTCGACGCCAAGGGCAAGACCTTTCGCGACGAGATGTTCGAGCAGTACAAGGCGCACCGGCCGCCGATGCCGGACGACCTGGTGGCGCAGATCGAGCCGCTGCACCAGCTGGTCGAGGCGCTGGGCTTCCCGATGCTGATCGTGCCGGGGGTGGAGGCCGATGACGTCATCGGCACCCTGGCGCGGCAGGCCGCGGCCGAGGGCCGGCCGGTGCTGATCTCCACCGGTGACAAGGACATGGCCCAGCTGGTCGGCGACAGGGTGACCCTGGTCAACACCATGACCAACACCACCCTGGACCGTGACGGGGTGATCGAGAAGTTCGGTGTGCCGCCGGAGCGCATCGTCGACTACCTGGCGCTGGTCGGAGACAGCTCGGACAACATCCCCGGCGTGCCCCGGGTGGGGCCCAAGACCGCCGCCAAGTGGCTCAACCAGTACGGCTCGCTGGACGCCATCATCGCACATGCCAACGAGATCAAGGGCAAGGTCGGCGAGAGTCTGCGCCAGCACCTCGACGACCTGGAGCTGTCCCGCCGGCTGGCCAGCATCCGCTGCGACCTCGAGCTGCCGGTCGGCCCCGACGACCTGCAGCTGCGCGAGCCGGACCGGGAGCGGCTGCGCGAACTCTATCAGCAGCTGGAATTCCGCAGCTGGCTGAAGGAGTTGCTCGATGCCCCGGCCGAGGCCGGCGAGGACCCGCCGGCGGCAACGGACGGTGACTACGAGACGGTGCTCGACGAGGCCCGCTTGGTGGCCTGGCTGGAGCGGCTGGAGGCAGCGCCACACTTCGCCTTCGACACCGAGACCACCAGCCTCGACTACATGGAGGCACGCATCGTCGGCGTTTCCTTCGCCGTGGAGGCGGGCGAGGCGGCCTATGTGCCCCTGGCCCACGACTATCCCGGCGCCCCGGCGCAGCTCGATCGCGAGGCGGTGCTGGCGCGGTTGAAGCCGCTGCTCGAGGATCCGGCACCGCGCAAGATCGGCCAGAACCTGAAATACGACATGAACGTGCTGGCCAACCACGGCATCGAGCTGGCCGGCATCGGCTACGACACCATGCTCGAATCCTATGTGCTGGACTCCACGGCCAGCCGCCACGACATGGATTCGCTGGCACTGAAATACCTGGGGCGCAAGACCATCAGTTTCGAGCAGGTGGCGGGCAAGGGTGCCAAGCAGCTCAGCTTCAACGAGGTGCCGCTGGAGCAGGCTGCGCCCTATGCCGCCGAGGATGCCGACATCACCCTGCGCCTGCACCAGGCCCTGTGGCCGCGGCTGGAGTCCGAACCGGCGCTGCGCCGGGTGTTCGAGACCATCGAGCTGCCGCTGGTGCCGGTGCTGTCGCACATGGAGCGGACCGGGGTGCTGATCGACGCCAGGCTGTTGGCCGAGCAGAGCCGTGAGCTGGCCGGGCGGCTGCACGAGATCGAGGCCGAGGCCCAGCGGCTCGCCGGCCAGCCCTTCAACCTCGGTTCACCGAAGCAGATCCAGGAGATCCTGTTCGAGAAGCAGGGCCTGCCGGTGCTGGCCAAGACCCCCAAGGGCGCGCCATCCACCGCCGAATCGGTGCTCGCCGAGCTGGCGCTGGACTACCCGCTGCCGCGGCTGATCCTCGAACACCGTTCGCTGGCCAAGCTCAAGTCGACCTACACCGACAAGTTGCCGCAGCAGATCAACCCGGTCACCGGGCGGGTGCACACCTCCTATCAGCAGGCGGTGGCCGCCACCGGCCGCCTGTCCTCCACCGACCCCAATCTGCAGAACATCCCGGTGCGCACCGAGGAGGGGCGGCGCATCCGCCAGGCCTTCATCGCCCCGCCCGGCAGGCGCATCCTCGCCGCCGACTACTCGCAGATCGAGTTGCGCATCATGGCCCACCTGTCGGGCGACGCGGGCCTGCTGCGCGCCTTCGCCGAGGGCCAGGACATCCATCGCGCCACCGCCGCCGAGGTGTTCGGGGTGCCGCCGGAGGCGGTCACGGCCGACCAGCGCCGCTCGGCCAAGGCGATCAACTTCGGGCTGATCTACGGCATGTCGGCCTTCGGCCTGGCCCGGCAGCTGGGCATCGAGCGGGCCGCCGCCCAGGAGTACGTCGAGCGTTACTTCGCCCGCTATCCCGGGGTCAAGGCCTACATGGACGCCACCCGGGCCAAGGCCCACGAGGACGGCTATGTGGAAACGCTGTTCGGGCGGCGCCTGTACCTGCCGGAGATCAATGCCCGCAACCAGCAGCGCCGCGCGGCCGCCGAGCGCACCGCCATCAACGCTCCGATGCAGGGCAGCGCGGCGGACATCATCAAGCGGGCCATGATCCGCACCCACGACTGGTTGCAGGGGGCCGGGCTGGAAGTGCGGATGATCATGCAGGTGCACGACGAGCTGGTGTTCGAGGTGGGGGAGGCGGATCTGGCGGCCGCCAGCGAGGGGATCCGCGGCTGCATGGAGGGCGCGGCCGAGCTGGCCATCCCGCTGCTGGTGGAGATCGGCATCGGCGCCAACTGGGACGAGGCGCACTGAGTCCAAATCCCGCACACCGTTCATGGGATGGTTTCCGCCGCCGGGAACCTTTTCTCCCTTTGCCGTTCCAACGTAGTACAACCTGAGTGGTTGCTGGAATCCGCTCTCCCTCCCTGGAGCGGACATTCCTCCTGACCGGCCCTCCCCAGGGCCGGGTGACGTTGGCCCTGGTATCTCTCCCCCCCTTGGATACCGGGGCTTCTTTTTGCGCCGGCGTTATTCCCCTATTCTTCCTGTGGCAGTTCCAGCCAGTCGCTGAGCAGGGCGCGCACCTCGTCCAGACCCGTCTTCTTCAGCGCCGAGAACAGCTGCACGCTGGCCTCGATGCCCGCCTCGCGCAGGGCCTTGCGCACCCCGAGCAGGGCCGCCTGGGCCGGGCCGCGCTTCAGCTTGTCGGCCTTAGTCAGCAGGATATGCACCGGCAGGCCAGCCGCCTGGGCCCAGCCCAGCATCTGCAGGTCGGCCTCGGTGAGCGGGTGGCGAATGTCCATCAGCAGGATCAGGCCGGCCAGCGAGCGGCGCCGCTCCAGGTATTCGGCCAGATGGCGCTGCCACTCGGCCTTCACCTTCTGTGAGACCTTGGCGTAACCGTAGCCGGGAAGGTCCACCAGCCGGGCCTCGCCGGTGACCTGGAAGAAGTTGATCAGCCGGGTGCGGCCCGGGGTCTTGCTGGTCCGGGCCAGGGCGCGCTGGCCGCTGATCGCGTTCAGGGCACTGGACTTGCCGGCGTTGGAGCGGCCGGCGAAGGCCGCCTCGCGTCCCTCGTCCGGCGGTGCCTGGGACAGGGTCGGTGCGCTGGTGAGGAAGCGGGCCCGTGCGAAGTGATTGATCATGGGCGGGATTTTGCACCATGCGGACCCGGCTGGCGAGGGTTTCCAGGCTGACGGGTACAGCCCCTGCTATTGAAGCAGGCAGCCCTCGCTGGTATAAATGGCGCTCCAAAATTTCGGGGCGCATGGCGGTGCGCCGCATCCAGAAGCCGGCCGCAAGCCGGCGGCAGCAAGGCTCAGGAGTCCTGTCCAAGATGAACAAGCAGCTTGTTTTTGCAGCAGTTATGACCCTTTCTGCGGCCTTTGCCGCCAGTTCCGCCATGGCCGCCGACGCGGCTGCCGGCAAGGAGAAGGCCGCCATGTGCGCCAGCTGTCACGGTGCCGACGGCAACAGCGTCAACCCCGAATGGCCGAAGCTGGCCGGTCAGCACGCCAAGTACCTGGCCAAGCAGCTGGCCGACTTCAAGGCCGGACGGCGCAGCAACGCCCTGATGGCGCCCATGGCCGTCGGCCTCAGCCCGCAGGACATGGAAAACGTCGCGGCCTTCTTCGCCAGCCAGGCCAAGAAGCTGGGCGAGGCCGACCCCAAGCTGGTCGATCTGGGCGAGAAGATCTATCGTGGCGGCAACAAGACCACGGGCGTGGCCGCCTGCATGGCCTGCCACGCGCCGAACGGCGCCGGCAACCCGGCAGCCAACTTCCCGGCTCTGGCCGGTCAGCACGCCAAGTATGTCGAGAACCAGCTCAAGGCCTTCCGTGACGGCAGCCGCAGCAACGACGCCGGCAAGATGATGCGCGGTGTCGCGGCGCGGATGACCGACGAGGAGATCGCGGCCGTGGCCAGCTACGTGCAGGGCCTGCGCTGATCGGGTTGCCCACGGGCATCTCCCGAACCTGAAGAAGGGCGGCCATAGGCCGCCCTTCTTCGTTTCCGGCTCTCGGCGGCCCGGTCGGGGTTCAGGCCCCGTTCAGGCCGCTGTGCGATACTGTGGCCGGTCGCTCGGATCCATCCCCCGCCAGTTCCATGTTGGGGGTATCATCCGTACTGGCCGGGGCAGGCGGGGTTTCCCGGCATGGCGACGGAACTCGGCACCCTGCCCGTGTTCCAACCGAGGAATCAGTAACACCCCACCCAATGGGCCCTGTTGCGTCTGAAAAAGCGCCAATCAAGGCGCGAGGAGAGCGGTTTGGTGACGCCAAATGAACGACGAGCAACGCGGAGTGGCGCTTTTTCAGGCGCAACCCGCAGGGCTGGGGCTCTTTTCCCGCCCAGCGGCGTTATCATTCGCTCATGTAGACTGACTACACCTCGCTCATTCTGCCTTGCTGGACGAAAAAAGAGTCCCGGCAGGGCCCATTGGGTGGGGTGTCAACAGGCCCTAACATCCAAATCTCTCTAAGGTGTCTCATGCGTAGAAAAATCATCTCCTGGCTGATGCCGCTGCTGGCGGCCCTGTTCATGGCCGGCGCCGCCAGCGCCGCTGGTTTCGACGAAGGTATCGAATACAAGCGCATCTCACCGCCGCTGCCGACCCGTGATCCGGCCAAGATCGAGGTGGTGGAGATGTTCTGGTACGGTTGTCCGCATTGCTATCAGCTGGAGCCGGAACTGGCGGACTGGCTGAAGCGTCAGCCCGCTGACGTGGAATTCGTGCGCGTCCCCGCCGTGCTGGCGAAGAACTGGGAGCCGCTGGCACGTGCCTGGTATACCGCCGAGCTGCTCGGGGTGGAAGACAGGATCCATGCCCCGCTGTTCCGCGCCATCCATCAGGAGCGCCGGCGCTTCCGTTCGGCCGATGATCTACGCAAGTTCTTCGTTGAACAGGGTGTCAGCGGCAAGGATTTCGACGCCACCTACAACTCCTTCGGCGTACTGACCAAGATCAACCGGGCTCGCCAGTTGACCCGCCGCTCGGGGATTCGCGGCGTGCCGAGCCTGATCGTCAATGGCAAGTACCGCACCTCGGCCAGCGACGCCGGCAGCCACGAGGCGATGCTGCGGGTGGTGGACTATCTCATCGAGCGGGAGCGCCAGGCCCGGCAGGCCGCGGCCAGGCCCTGAGCGCCGGCGGCCAGGCCGCCGCGCCAGGGTCCGTGAAACGGGGGGAAGATGAAAGCAGCAGAGCTGTTCGTCCGGTGTCTCGAAAACGAGGGCGTGGAATACATCTTCGGCGTGCCCGGCGAGGAGAACCTGGATCTGATGGATGCCTTGCTCGACAGCAGCATCCAGTTCGTTACCTGCCGTCATGAGCAGGGGGCGGCCTTCATGGCCGACGTCTACGGCCGGCTCACCGGCCATGCCGGGGTCTGTCTGTCCACCCTCGGGCCTGGGGCCACCAACCTGGTGACCGGCGTGGCCGACGCCAACATGGACTATGCGCCGCTGGTGGCCATCGCCGGCCAGGCCGATACCAACCGGCTGCACAAGGAGTCGCACCAGGTCCTCGACCTGCAGCAGATGTTCCGTCCCATCACCAAGTACACCTCCCGCTTGCTGACCCCGAACATCATCCCCGAGGTGGTGCGCAAGGCCTTCAAGGTGGCGCAGAGCGAGAAGACCGGTGCCACCTTCATCGAGTTTCCCGAGAACATCGCCAAGATGGAGCTGGACGACGTGCCCCTGGCGATCAAGCATCCGGTGCAGCCGGAGCCCTCGCGGGAGCAGGTGGAGCGGGCCGCCGAACTGATCTCCGAGGCACGCAACCCGATCATCCTCGCCGGCAACGGCGTGGTGCGGGCGCGGGCCTGGAAGCATCTGGCCGATTTCGCCGAAAAGCTCGGTATCCCCACCGCCAACACCTTCATGGCCAAGGGGGTGATCCCCTTCCGCCATCCGACCGCCCTGGGCAGTGCCGGCCTGCAGGCCAACGACTATGTGAGCTGCGGATTCTCGCGAGCCGATCTGATCATCTGCATCGGCTACGATCTGGTCGAATATCATCCCCACCTCTGGCACCCGACCCGTGATCGCAAGATCATCCACATCGACGCCAGTCCGGCCGAGGTCGATGCCAGTTATCCGGTTACGGTCGGTGTGCTGGGGGACATCAAGCACAGTCTGATGCGCATCGCCGAGTTGGCCGCGCCGCACCAGGGCCATCCCATGCGCGCCCTGCGCGAGGCCCTGATCGAGGAGATGAACCAGCAAGCCAACGACCAGGGCTATCCGGTCAAGCCGCAGAAGCTGATCTGGGATCTGCGCACCGTCCTCGATCTGGAGGACATCGTGGTTTGCGATGTCGGTGCCCACAAGATGTGGATGGCGCGCATGTTCCGCTGCGAGTACCCTAATACCTGCCTGATCTCCAATGGCTTCGCCAGCATGGGTATCGCCGTGCCGGGCGCGATCGCCGCCAAGATGGTCTACCCGGACCGGCATGTGGTGGCAGTGACCGGGGATGCCGGCTTCATGATGAATTCCCAGGAGATCGAGACGGCGCTGCGTCTCAAGGTGCCGATCGTCATATTGATCTGGAACGATGGTGGCTACGGCCTGATCGAGTGGAAGCAGATGAACCAGTTCCGGCGAATTTCCCACGTGCGCTTCGGCAACCCCGATTTCGTGCGCTATGCCGAGTCATTCGGGGCCCGCGGCTTCCGCGTGGAGCACACCGGGGAGCTGATGCCGATTCTCAGGGAGGCGCTGGCCAGCGATCGGCTGTGCGTCATCGACTGCCCCGTGGACTATGGCGAGAACCTCAAGCTGACCGAGAAGCTGGGCAAGCTGGTCTGTCCGCTATGAGTGCCCACGCCCTGCCCATCGCTGCCGAGCATGTCTGCGACACGGCATCGCGCCGCAACAGCGGTCATCGCCTGCGGCTGCTCAGCTTCAACATCCAGACCGGTATCAGCACGCGCCGCTTCCGCCAGTACTTCACTCACAGCTGGAAGCACGTCCTGCCCCATGCCAGCCGCTTCCACAATCTCGACCGCATCGCCGAGCTGGTCAGCCAGTACGATCTGGTCGGTCTGCAGGAGGCCGATGCCGGCAGTCTGCGCAGCGGCTTCATCAACCTCACCGAATACCTCGCCCAGAAGGCCGGCTTTCCCTTCTGGTACGATCAGACCAACCGCCGCATCGGGCGCATCGCCAAGCATGCCATCGGCGTATTGAGCCGGTTCCAATGCAGCGAGATCGTCGAGCACAAGCTGCCGGGCCCCATCCCCGGGCGCGGCGTGCTGGCGATCCGCTATGGCCACGGCGAGGATTCCCTGCTGGTGCTGATCATCCACCTGGCGCTCGGCCGCCGCACCCGTCTGCAGCAGCTCGACTACGTGGCCGGACTGATCAACGAGAACCGCCATGTGGTGCTGATGGGCGATTTCAACTTTCCTTCGCGCAGTGAGGAGATGGACTTCCTCATCAACCGCACCCTGATGACCGAGCCGATCCATGGCATGAACACCTTCCCCAGTTGGCGACCGCGGCGCAACATCGACCACATCCTGGTGACACCGACCCTGGAGGTGAACCGCATGCGGGTGCTCGACTGCCCGGTGTCCGATCATCTGCCGATCTGCATGGAGGTGGTGCTGCCGGACAGCATCCACCTGGTCGGCGCCTGAGGCCGGTAACAGCCGGCCCGCCGGTCACGCAGGCTCAATAGGCGGGGTAAACTCTGCGCCACCGTCGCCGATAAACCTGGAAGCGGATGCGGCAGAGCAGGGCAGGGCGCCGGTGACAAGCGAACATCAATCCTCCATCGAGACCTGGAAGCGCAGGTATTACGACAGCCTGGAGCAGGCCGAGCAGAAGGAACGCCAGTGGCAGCGGCTGGAGGAACTGCTGCGCAAGACCATCAGCCGCCTGACCCTGGCAGCGGACGGCCTGGACGACACCCTCGACGAGCAGCTCAAGGCGCTGCGCGACGCGATCCGCGACCGGGCCGATGCCGGCCTGTTGCAGTCGCGCATCGAGGCCATGTCCGCCACCCTGGTGCGGCTGGATTCCAAACGGGCGGCGCGCGAGACGGCGCCCGGTGCCCTCGATGTGCTGGCCGACCTGCTCGAACGCACCCCCCTGCCGCGCAGCAGCCGCTCCCGGGTGCGGGCCCTGCGCAGGCAGCTGCGCGAGGCGGGCGACGGCCAGATCCCCGCCGTGGTCAGGGCCTTTGCCGCGCTTCTGGAACAGGCGCTGAACGAGGCCGAGGCGCCCGGCGCTTCGCCCGGCCTGATCGGCCGACTGTTCTCGCGTCAGCCGCCGGCCGCCTCGGCGGCACCGAGACCGGAGCCACAGCCTGAGCCGGCCGATCCGCTGGCGGGGCAGCGTGAGATGCTGCTCTATCTGCTGCAGCGGCTGGCCGCCCGGACCGATGCCGCGGAGCGGCTGGAGGCGCTGCGAGCCCGGGTGCTGCAGGCCGAGGCGGACCAGGCGCTTCGCCGGCTGGCCGACGAGCTGCTGGAGGCCGGGCTGCTGCGGGGCGAGGCGGAGGCGGGGGATGACCAGGCTGCGGTGCGCGAGGTGCTGCTGCGGTTGTTGCAGCGCCTGTCGCTGCCGGCCGAGTTCGAGCCGCGGGTCGAGGACCTCAAGGAGACGCTGAGCGGCACGGCGCAGGCGCTGGACGTGGAACAACTGCTCTGCGACCTGGCCGAGCTGGTGCAGGATCTGCGTCTCCAGGCCCAGGACGAGAAGAAGGAGATCGAGAGCTTCCTGCAGCAGGTGACCGACCGCCTGCAGGACATCGATGCCTTCGTCCGGGGCAGCGAGGAGGCGCGGGGCGAGAGCTACCGCAGTGGCCGCGCCCTGGGCGACAACGTGCAGGAGCAGGTCCGTGGCATCGAGGCCAGCGTGCGCGACGCCCGGGACCTGGGACAGTTGAAGGCAGCGGTGCAGCGGCGGCTGGACACCATTCTCGAGCACGTCGAGCAGCACCGGCAGGAGGAGACGGAACGCCAGGCCGCGGCCGAGGCGCGGCTGGCCGAGCTCGACCAGCGCCTGGCCGAGATGGAGGAAGAGGCCGGCAGCCTGCGCGAGCGGATCCGCAGCGAGCGGGAGCAGGCCCTGTGCGATGCCCTGACCGGGATCCCCAACCGCCTGGCCTGGGACGAGCGGGTGCAGCAGGAATACGCCCGCTGGAAGCGCTTCGGCACGCCGCTGAGCCTGCTGGTCTGGGACGTCGATCATTTCAAGCGGGTCAACGACGTCTATGGTCACAAGGCGGGCGACAAGGTGCTGAAGGTGATCGCCGGTCTGCTCGCCGACAACATCCGCGAGACCGACTTCATCGCCCGCTACGGGGGCGAGGAATTCGTGCAGCTGATGCCCGGTGCCAGCCAGGAAGCCGTGCTGGAGGTGGCGGAGAAACTGCGCCACGCTGTCGAGCATTGCGGTTTCCACTACAAGAAGCAGAGCGTGCCGGTGACCATCTCCTGCGGCATCGCCGAGTTCCGCAGCGGGGATGATATCGAGACGGTCTTCGAGCGTGCCGATCGGGCCCTGTACCGGGCCAAGGCGGCCGGCCGCAACCGCTGCCTGGTGGCCGAGGCCGGCGACGGATGACGGCAGAGGGCTAACCCGGATATTGCACAAGGATTCGATTCTCAGGGCGAATCACTGGTGCAATAGGCGGGTTGATCTGGTACAAGGGGCGGCGCACCCTTGCGCCGAACCTGTCACGAGATGCTCTACACCAGTCTCAAGTTCCTTCACCTCGGCTGTGTCGCCCTCACGCTGGGCCTGTTCCTGCTGCGCGGGCTGTGGATGCTGCAGGCCTCGCCCCGCCTGCAGCAGCGCTGGGTCGGCATCCTGCCCCATGTGGTCGACAGCACCCTGCTGGCCGCCGCCATCGGCATGCTGCTGGTGGCGCGCATGTCGCCCCTCGACCATCCCTGGCTGCTGGCCAAGATCACGGCCCTGGTCGTCTACGTGCTGCTCGGCAGCATTGCCCTGAAACGCGGCGCCAGCCGCCAGGTGCGGCTGCGGGCCTGGCTGGCCGCCCTGCTGGTGTTCGGCTACATCGTGTCGGTCGCCGTCAGCAAGTCGGTCCTGCCCGGCCTGGTCTAGCCCGGATATTGCACCAAGGCGGTCCGCATGATCGGCATTCAGGCTGTCATACAAGGCCGAGGTGGCCATGAGAGGGTTGCCTGGACGGGGGGGGGGCCTCGATCGCGGCCTGGAGGCCGCTCCTACGAGGCATGGCGGAACAATGTGGCGGTAGGAGCGGCCTCCAGGCCGCGATCGGGCGGGCATTGCCCGCCCCATTTGCCGTGGCCGGACGACCGCGCCTGTGGGGCTAGCCCGCCTATTGCATCAGGACCCGGGATGATGGCGTGCCTGGAGGCCGCTCCTACGGGGCATATGCCACACCCTTGCGCCATATGCCGTGCCCTCTTCCCTGGCATCCTCCAGCGGCCGCTGCTATCCCGTTGAATCCATACTTGTTTTTATTGATTGCCTTACTGGCCGTTATCTTGCAAGGCGATGATTCCCAAGGTTTTCAACAGGAACAGGATTCATCGACCATGCAGCAGCCTCCGTTCAAATTTTCCCTATTGGTACTAGGCCTTTTCGCGCTGCCAGCCGTACAGGCGGACAGCGGTGTGGACATCATCGAGATCGAGAAGGCGCCGCCGGAACAGCCCGAGGTGATGCGCCTCGGCATCGAGCAGGCGGTCGAGGAAGGTCCGGTGGATACCGGTGCCTGGTTGCGCAGCCTGCCGGGCGTGTCGGGCAAGCGGCTCGGCGGCCACGGTGTCGATCCGGTGATTCGCGGCCAGGGCGAGAACCGGGTCAACGTGCTGCTCGACGGCGCCTACGTCTTCGGCGGCTGTCCGAACCGCATGGACCCGACGACCTCCTATGCGCCGTTGACCAGTTTCGACAGCATCATCGTCATCAAGGGCAATCAGACGGTGCGCTACGGCGCAGGCGGCAGCGGCGGCACCTTGCTGCTGGAGCGCATCACGCCGCCGTTCCGGGCCGATGAAAAACTGCGTGCTCGCGTCGATGCTGGCTATGCTTCCAACGGCAACCAGCGCGAGCTGTTCGTCGATGGCGCCGGCGGCAACAGCCGCGGCTATGTGCGTGCCATCGCCGGCATCAACAAGGCCGACAACTACGAGGACGGTGACGGCAATGCGGTGCGCTCGGCCTACACCGAACGCGGTGCCAGCCTGATCCTCGGCTACACCCCGGATGCGGCGACGCGCCTGGAACTGAGCCTGGAAGCGATTCGCGGCGACGACATCTACTACGCCGGGTCGATGGATACCCCGGAGACCTCGAACGACCTGCTGCGTCTGAGGTTCGACAAGGACAACCTCAAGGGGATGTTCTCGGCGGTCAAGGCCGAGTTCTATCGTTCCGACGTCTCGCACCTGATGGACAACTACAGCCTGCGCCCGCTTACCGCACCGATGATGATGGCGGTACCCTCCGATTCCATGACCAGCGGTGGGCGCCTGGAGCTGACCAGCGGCGCGGATGGCAGCCAGTGGCGCTGGGGGCTGGACTACCAGAAGAGTGACCGCGACGCGATCCGCTACACCGGCGCCAGCCTGGCCACTGTCAATTCCTACATGTGGCCGGACGTGACCCTCAGCCAGACCGGCCTCTTCGCGGAGACCGAGCAGTCCCTGGCCGGCCATCGACGCTTGCGCGCCGGGGCACGGGTCGATCGGGTCAATGCCAGTGCCGGCCGTGCGAGTCAGGATCCGCCGGGCATGGCCATGAGTCCCAACCAACTGTACAGCCTGTACTACGGCAAGACAGGCGGGGATCACGACGAGACCAACGTCGCTGGTTTCCTGCGTCTGGAACAGGATCTCGCGGCCAGTCCCGTGACCCTCAGCTTCAGTCTCAACCGCAGCGTGCGCACCGCCGATGCAACCGAGCGTTACATGGCGGCCAATGGCTTGACGGCGGCCCAGCGCTGGGTGGGCAATCCCGACCTCGATCCGGAACGGCACCACCAGCTCGAACTGGGGCTGATCTACAATCCGCCGACCTGGAATCTGAGCGTGTCGATCTATTACGACGACGTCAGCGATTACATCCTGCGTGACCGGGCCCACGGCCAGGCCGGCATCCTGCTGAGCGACAGTGCCACCATCTACCGCAATGTCGATGCCACCCTCTATGGGGGCGAGCTCAGCCTGCGCCATCGCTGGGCCGGAGCCTGGTCGAGTGAACTGACCCTGGCCCATGTCCGCGGCCAGAACACCAGCGACGACCGGCCGATTGCGCAGATCCCGCCGCTGGAGTTCTCGCTGGAGTTGAAATACGAGGCCGGCAGCTGGCAGTTGGGCGGCCGGCTGCAGGGCGCCGCCCGCCAGACCCGGGTCGACGACGATCCGGCCACCGGCAGCGGCCTGGACAGCGGCCAGACGCCGGGCTACGCAGTCATCGATCTGTTCGGCGAGTATCAACTGGGACGGCAGTTCCGTCTGCGTGCCGGCATCGACAACCTGTTCGACCGGACCTACGCGCAGCATCTCAACCGCGCCAACGACTTCGATCCGCTGCAGGTGCAGATCAACGAGCCGGGGCGCAGCGTCTGGTTGAAGCTGAACGGCAGTTTCTGAGCGGCAATGTCCAGGTGCCGGCCGTGTGGCCGGCACCTGGTCACTCGGGGGCTGACGGCAGTATTTGATCGCCTCGCGCCGGTTGCATGGCACCGGGACCCCGGCTGATGGCGTGGCTGGACCCGCCGGGGATCGCGGCCTGGAGGCCGCTCCTACGGGGCATGGCGGCACCCTGGCAGGAGCGGCCTCCAGGCCGCAATTGGTGTGGTGTCAACAGGCTCCAGGAGCCTGCCGGACTCGGGACTGATCTACTGCGCGGGCGGGAGAGCGACCCGAATCTGCCGCCCTGCCCGCTATGATCGCCTGAGTTCGACAGGCTGCTAAACCCCAGGCCGGGGGGGTGCCCAGGCGGCTGCTGTCCGCGAAGCCTGGCACTCAGGCATGTTCGGAGATCGGTCTGTCGGTGAACAGGTAGTCCTTCAGTTCCTTGCTGAAGGCGTCGTCGTGCCGACGGATCCATTCCATGAGCATGGCCGCGTGCTCCTTCTCCTCGTCGCGGTTGTGGGCGAGGATGGCCTTCAGCTCGGGGTCGGTGCAGACGTCGACCCGCTGGTTGTACCAGTCAATGGCCTCCAGCTCTTCCTTGAGGGACTCGATGGCACGGTGCATGTCACGCACTGCATCGCGGAGCTTGTCTTCCTGGTATGGCATGGTGTTCTCCTTTCCTTGGCGGCATGGCCAACGGACCGCTCTACCAGCACGTTCGCTATGATCGGCTAGACCTCGATGGCGTATTTCTTCAGCCGGTAGAGCAGGGTGTCACGCGACAGGCCCAGCAGGCGGGCGGCATGGCTGCGATTGCCGCGGCTCTGCTCCAGGGCCTGGCGGATGAGCTGGACCTCGACATCCTCCAGCCGCAGGCCTTCCGCCGGCAGGCGGATCAGGTTGTCCTCGGCAGCGCCGGGGCGGCCGCTGCGGATCTCGTTCGGCAGGTTGTCGGCGTCGATCTCGCTGCCGCTGAACAGGATCAGCATGCGTTCGCAGAGATTGCGCAGCTCGCGCACGTTCCCGGGCCAGTGGTACTCGCAAAGCCGTTGCCGCGCGGCGCGGGTGTAACGCGGCGGTTCCAGCCGATACTGCTCGGCCAGGGTGGTGGTGAAGAAATCCAGCAGCAGCAGCAGGTCGCCATTGCGCTCGCGCAGTGGCGGCAGCACGATCGGCACCACGTTGAGCCGGTAGTAGAGATCCTCGCGGAAGCGGCCGGCCTGCACCTCGGCCAGCAGGTCGCGGTTGGTGGCGGCGATCAGCCGGACGTCGGCGGTGATCACCTCCTTGCTGCCGATCGGCAGGCACTCGCCGGATTCCAGGAAGCGCAGCAGCTTGGCCTGCACGCCGAGCGGCAGTTCACCGATCTCGTCCAGGAACAGGGTGCCGCCATGGGCCTCCACCACCTGCCCCGATTGGTCGGCGACGGCACCGGTGAAGGCGCCCCGCTTGTGGCCATAGAGCAGGGATTCGGCCAGGGTCTCCGGCAGAGCGGCGCAGTTGACGGTGATCAGCGGGCCGGCGGCACGGGGGCTCTCCTGGTGCACGGCATGGGCCAGCAGATCCTTGCCGGTGCCGCTCTCGCCCTGGATGAGCAGCGGCACGTCGGTGGCGGCCACCAGGGCGGCGGCGCGCAACTGGGCACTGAGTTCAGGCGAACGGCCGATGAGCAGGGTCTCGAAATGATTCATGGCTGGATTCTCCTCTCGCCGCACGCGCGGCGACCGATCCTCTTCAAGCTGCGCCAATGGCGGTAGCTGTCATTCTACGGCTGGTCAGGGGCATGTAATTGATGTGGGTCATTTGCAGCCTCATGCCCGGCATGTCCCTCATGCTGCGGGGCGAACCAGAGGCTGGCCAGACCGAACAGCACCAGCAGCACGCCGATCACCCGCCGCAGGTCGCGGCGCGCCATGAGCCGGGTCGACCAGCCGGTCATCAGCCCCATGGTCAGCACGCCGGGCAGGGTGCCGAGCCCGAACAGCGCCATGTAGAGCGCGCCATGCAGGGCGTCGCCGGCGGCCGCCACCCAGAGCAGGGTGGAATACACCAGGCCGCAGGGCAGCCAGCCCCAGATCACGCCGAACAGCAGGGCCTGGCCGCTGCGGCGGACCGGCAGCAGGCGCTGACCGAGGGGCTCCAGGCGCCGCCACAGAGGGGTGCCCAGCTTCTCCACCCGGGCGAAGTCCGGGAACCAGCCGGCCAGGTAGAGGCCGATGCTGACCAGCAGCAGGGCGGAGAGGCCGCGGATCACGGCGTGGCCGTACTGCGGGCTGATGATCTCGAACAGCCGGGTGCCCAGGCCGCCGATCAGCGCGCCGGCCAGGATGTAGCTGGTGATGCGTCCCAGGTTGTAGGCCAGCACGAAGCGGACCAGATGACGCCGGTCGCTGCGGATCTCCGCCGGCAGGCTCATGGTCAGGGCGCCCATGATGCCGCCACACATGCCGATGCAATGCAGCACGCTGGCCAGACCGATCAGCAGCGGAACGAACAGGGAGAAGGTCACGATGGGCAATCCGGCGCTGGGGTGGGAGGCGCATTATTTCGCCCCCCCGATGACTGTTCAAGGGCAAAGGCTACTGACAGCCTCGGACAGTTGCCGGCGTTGCCTGAAAAATTCTATAAAGATCATGTAAATATCAGTTTATCTGGTGTGGTATCTAAAAATACAGGGCAGCCAAGATCTGCATTCTGGGCGGGTTACGGTTTGTGCCTATTCGATGTCAGGCCGACTCTGGCTGCGCATCCTGGGCGATCCCCCTCAAGCCATGGCAACGGCTATGACTCTTCGGACGATCACCCAGGCTGCTTTGCCAGCCTCGCCCTCGGCATCGAATCCTTGGTGCAATATCCGGGCTAAATGGCTTGCCCTGTTTTTGGGGTAAGCTATAAACTTCGAGCGAACGCTCTTGTTTTGGCGATGAATCGCGTGGAGGGCACGGCATGAAGATCCCGTTGCGGGAACGCAAGTATGCACGCACCCGGCTGCGGCTGGCACAGGCCCTGCGGGAGCGGCTGGAGGGGCGGCCGCTGGAGGCCCTGGCGGTGCGCGAGCTGTGCGAGGCTGCGGAGATTTCCGAGGCCACCTTCTTCAACTATTTCCCCCGCAAGGCGGATCTGCTGGCCTATGTCGGCCAGCTGTGGAGCCTGGAGCTGAACTGGCATGCCATGCAGCGCCAGGCCGCCGGCGCCACGGGCCTGGAAGTGATCCAGACCGTGTTCGAACAGGCCGCGCGCCAGGTGCAGGGCGCACCCGGCGCCTTCGGCGAGCTGATCGCCCAGCAGGCGGCCGGGCGCACGCGGCGCGAGTTGCCGCCGCTGACCCCCGCCGAGCGCCAGCTGGCCTTTGTCGAGCATGCCGACATCGGCCAGGTGCCGGACCAGGGGCTGGAGGTCACCCTTGCCCAGCAGCTACAGCGGGCCATCGACGCCGGGGCGCTGCCACCGAACAGCCATCTGCAGACCCTGATGGTGTCGCTGATCGCCATCTTCTACGGCGTCATCCTCGCCCTGCGTCAGTCCAATCCCGCGGCCATCGGCAGCATGTACCGCCAGCAGCTGGCCCTGCTCTGGGCCGGCGTGAGCGGCCTCACCGGGGGCGTGGCATCATCCGGCTGAGGCGCTGCCTGCACCACGGCAGGGCATTTTACCCTGTGTTTTTCAGGGGTTTGCGGTTGATGCACATCAAGGCCGTGATACATTTCCCCGGTAAGCTAGCCCCGAGCGGACGGCCATGAGGGAATGCCGTCCCCCTTCACTGAACCCTTGCTGGTGGAGCCATGTCCTTCATGCAGATCGAATCGCCCAGACCCAAGACGATGCCCGGGCTGGCGCCGCTGGCGCTGGGCTTCCGGCCCTTCTTTCTGGTGGGCGGGCTGGCGGCGCTGGTGCTGCTTGGGCTGTGGCTCGCCGTGTGGGGCAATCTGCTGCCGGCCAGCGGCTACTATGGCGCCATCGGCTGGCATGCCCACGAGATGCTGTTCGGCTACACGGCCGCGGTGGTGGCCGGCTTCCTGCTGACCGCGGTACGCAACTGGACCGGCATCGGTACCCCCACCGGCCTGCCGCTCGGTTTGCTGGTGCTGCTCTGGCTGCTCGGTCGGCTGCTGCCCTTCCTCGCCCCTGCCCAAGGGGTGCTGATCGCCGTCGTCGATCTGGCCTTCCTGCCGGCCCTGGCCCTGGCCCTGGCGCGCCCCCTGTTCGGCGCCGAGGCGCGCCACAACCGCATCATGCTGCTGTTTCTGGCCGGCATGATCCTGGCCAACGTCTACATTCACCTCGATGCCCTCGGCTGGGTCGAGGGGCTGGCCCGCCAGGGCCAGCAGCTGATGCTGTTCATGGTGCTGTTCCTGCTGATGACCATCGGCGGGCGGGTGCTGCCCTTCTTCACCGAGGCGGCGATCCCCGGCGCGGAGGCCGCACGCCGGCCGGCGGTGGAGAAGGCCACCGTCGGCCTGGCGCTGGCCCTGGTGCTGGCCCAGGCCGGCTATCCCGAGCCGCGCCTGATCGGCGTTATCGCCACCCTGCTCGGCCTGGTGCAGCTGGTGCGGTTGTGGGGCTGGTTCGACCGCCGTGCCCTGGGCATCCCGGTGCTCTGGGTGCTGCACAGCGGCTACCTGTGGCTGGGGGTGGGCTTCCTCCTGCTCGGTGCCGCGGGCTTCGGGCGCTTTGCGCCCAATCTGGCGCTGCATGCCCTGACGGTGGGCGCCATCGGCGTCTTCACCCTGGGCATGATGGCGCGTGTCTCGCTCGGCCACACCGGGCGCATGATGCAGACCGCGCCGGCGGTCAACCTGGGCTTCGTGCTGCTCAACCTGGCGGCCCTGCTGCGGGTCTTCGGTCCGCTGCTGGTCAGCGAGTCCTACAATCTCTGGGTCAACCTCGCCGGCGGCCTCTGGCTGCTGGCCTTCGCCCTCTTCGTCTGGGTCTACACCCCCATCCTGCTCCGCGCCCGGGTCGACGGCCGGCCCGGCTGAACCTGTCTGCCTCTCCGTCGGAGCGGCGCTCCCCGCCACGAATCCCCGAACCAAAAGCAAGAAAGGGGGTCACAGGTCAAAAGGGGGGTCAGGTCTCACAATCCAACATTCTGCAGGAATGGAAGCAGAAAGGAGGTCTGGTCTCACAATCCAGCACTCTCTGATACGCTTGGGTTTTCAAGAAACGGACGGAGGGCAAGGAAGCCATGGCACGACCGCTGCGTCTCGAATTTGCTGGTGCGCTTTACCATGTCACTGCCCGCGGCGACCGGCGGCAAGCAAGAAAGGGGGTCAGGTCTCACAATCCAACAATTCTGCAGGAATGGAAGCAGAAAGGAGGTCTGGTCTCACAATCCAGCACTCTCTGATACGCTTGGGTTTTCAAGAAACGGACGGAGGGCAAGGAAGCCATGGCACGACCGCTGCGTCTCGAATTTGCTGGTGCGCTTTACCATGTCACTGCCCGCGGCGACCGGCGGGAGGATATTTATCTGGACGATGAAGACCGCCGGGATTTTCTTGTCCTGCTGGGCGAGGTGTGCAATCGATACAACTGGCTGGTGCATGCCTACTGCCTGATGTCCAACCACTACCATCTCCTGGTGGAAACGCCGGACGGCAATCTTTCCAGGGGAATGCGGCAGCTCAATGGAGTCTACACCCAGCGCTTCAATCGCCGCCATGGCCGTGTGGGTCATGTATATCAGGGGCGTTACAAGGGGATTTTGGTGCAGAAAGGCACCTATTTGCTGGAGCTTGCGCGCTATGTCGTGCTCAACCCGGTGCGGGCGGGCATGGTGGCGGAGGCGGGACAGTGGCCGTGGAGCAGCTTCCGGGCATCGATCGGCGAGGAATCCGCGCCAGCCTGGCTGGAGACCGATTGGCTGCTGGCGCAGTTTGGGGAGACGCGCGGCAAAGCGGTACGCCGGTACATCCGCTTTGTGCGTGAAGGGGTGGGCGCATCCTCACCATGGGGCAGGCTGAGGTACCAGGTATTTTTCGGTGACGAGGAATTTGTCGAAAGGTTTCGTGACCCCAGGCGTTTTGAACGACTCAGCGAAGTGCCGAAAGCCCAGCGTCGCCCGCTTGCCCGGACGCTCGCGGAGTATCGCAATGAATTTCCACGCGCCGAGGCCATGGCCCGTGCCTATCTTTCCGGTGCGTACACCATGAAGGCGATTGGCGAGTTTTTCGGCGTACACTACATGACGGTGAGCCGGGCAGTGCGGAGGTTTGAAGCGCCGGAGTAGTTGCGACCTTTGCCGTGTTGGATTGTGAGACCTGACCCCCCTTTTCCTTTCCTTTTCCTTTCGTGATGGGCGCTCGGTGTGGATCCCGGCTTGGCCATTGTGTCGATGGCCGATGATCATGAAGAAATTGCCTTGTTTGAAAGAAAGCCGGCGAGCAGCCGTCATTGACGAGGGCGTTGCGATTCCGCCCGGACGAGCGTGAAGCGAGGCGAAAAAACGCAGGTTATCAAGAGTCAATGAGCATTTTGACGCCGCTTCATGCCGAGTGAGTAGAATTTCAACGTCCAGCCAAGGAGAAGAAAGATTTCTGACTATCTGTACCTTTTTGCCGGGGCCGGCGTGTTCATGGCGCTGCATGCAGCGCGTAACCTTGCCTTGGCATTGCGGAGCCGGTACTGGCCAACGACGGTTGGGAAGCTGGAAGGCGTCGATATCAAAAGGATTACGGCGCTCGATGAGCAGTATCTGCGTAAGGGGTGGGTCAGTGAACACCTGTTTGGTAGCTATTCCTATGACGTGAACGGCCGGCAGTATCGCGGCAAGCGAATCACGATGTCGGACAATGTGGTCAAGCCCCGTTCCGAATTGCTGGACATCATCGGGCAATATGCGCACAGTGGAACTTGTGTTGTCTATTACAATCCGGACAAGCCACAACAAGCATGCCTGATTCCGGGGCCGCGTCTATGGAACTATCTGCCCTTCGTGACGGCCCTGGCCTTTATCGCCTTTCCGTTTATCTATCAGTTGATGGTGAGATGAGGGCTGCTCGTGCTAATCCAGCGTGGTCTGGCAGCGGCGGATGGCCAAGGTTCCGACCAGGGCCTCCCTCCACAGCGCTTGCGCATCGGCCCTTGAGCATGATGATGGAGTAGTTGCGACCTTTGCCGTGTTGGATTGTGAGACCTGACCCCCTTCCCGGCGCTTTTCCTGTGACCCCCCTTTTCCTGCTAAGTTGGAGCGGACCATTTGAATTTCTTGTCTTCGCAAGCCCGGTACCCACACCGCCCGCAGTATGGTTGTTTGGCTCCGGGCTGTTCGGTCTCCTCGGGGCAGCAAGATCGAAAGCTATGGCTGGGGCGCGGTAAGTGGATTGTGAGACCTGACCCCCTTCCCTGGTGGATTGTGAGACCTGACCCCCTTCCCTGGAAAAACGTCTCAGCAGCCAGACGGCCTCGATCGCGGCGGGTACCGACGTTCCTACGCCGTCAGCCGGGTGTAGAGCAGGGGCAGCTCGCGTGGCAGCTCGGAGGGCTTGCGGATCACCACGTAACCGCCACTGCCGAACAGGTGCGGCAGGTACTCGTTGCCCTGTTCGTCGATGGTGACGCAGAAGGGCTGCAGGCCGAGCTGGCGTGCCTGGCGGATGGCGTGGCGGGTGTCCTCGATGCCGTAGCGACCTTCGTACTGGTCGAGGTCGTTCGGTTTGCCGTCGGTCAGCACCAGCAGCAGGCGTCGTTCGGCCGGTGCCGCCTTGAGCAGCTCGCTGGCATGACGGATGGCGGCGCCCATGCGCGTGTAGTAGCCGGGGCGGATGGCGTCGATGCGGCCGCGCACCCGGCCGCTGTAGGCTTCGTCGAAGGTTTTCAGGGTATGTACCCGGACCGGATCCCGCTTGCGTGAGGAGAAGCCGTACATGGCGAAGTGGTCGCCGGTGGCGGCCAGGCTTTCGGCGAACAGGAACAGGCTGTCGCGGATCACGTCGATGACCCGGGCGTGGTCGTTGACCCAGGTGTCGGTGGACAGCGACAGGTCGGCGAGCAGCAGGCAGGCAAGGTCGCGCGCGCCCTGGCGCAGGTCGAGGTAGAGGCCGTCGGCGCTGACCCGCTGGCCGGCCGCCTGGTCGGCGCGGAAGCGCAGATAGGCCTCCAGGTCGATCTCCGAGCCGTCCGCCTGGCCGCGGTACCAGATGCGTGCCGGGGCCAGGGCCTGGAACTGGGCGCGCAGCCGACGGGCGGTGCGCTTGAGCCGGTCGGGCAGCTCGCAGGGGACGGCCTCGGCGGCCTCCATGGGCACGATGCGGCAGTGGTCGGGCAACAGCCGTTGCCGCTTGTAGTCCCATTCCGGCAGCAGGATGCCCTCGCCGATCACCCGGTCGTCGCTGGCCTCGGAGGGCAGGTCGAGGTCGAACTTCAGCCGCGCGGCGCTGGCCCGGTTGTCGCGGCTGACACTCAGGGTGTCGATGTCGCGGGCGATGTCGGCTGCCTGGTCGAGGTCCTCGTTCTCCTCGCTGCCCCGATCGACGTTGACGAACTCGCCCCAGGTGAAGATGTTCTCCATGCGGATGGTGATCAGCCCGCGGTCGGCCTCCGGGGTGTCGGTGCGCTCGGCGCGGCGGCGCTCCGCTTCGAGGGTCTGGGTGCGGGCCTCGCCGCGTTCGGCCTCGGCGTCCTCGTCCCTGTTGCGGCGCCGGTCGGCGCCGGCGCCCGGGGGATCGGGGTGCAGCCAGAGCAGCACCGGTTGCGGCGGGCGCCTGGCGTCAGGCAGGTGGTCGACGCTGCCCGGCTCCTGCAGGGCCTGGCGGATGGCCTGTTCGGCTGCCGCTTCGTTCCTGCCCAGGCGGGCGGGGTCCGGGCGCAGGGCCAGATGGGCCTCGACCAGCCGCCGGTAACGGGGCGCCAGGCCGGGGAAGCGCTGCAGTACCTTCCGGGTGAGCCGCTGGTTGTGGCCGAACCAGTCGTTCTGCGCCTCGCTCTCGCTGTCCAGGCCAGCCAGGGCCGCGAGCCAGAAATACAGGTCGCGGTTCAGAGCCGGGCTCGGCAGGTAGTCGATCACCGCCGGCAGCCGCAGCGCCTGGTCGTCACGCCAGGCGAGCTGGATCTTGCGATTGACGCCGGCGATGCGCTGCAGCAGGCGCCGCCTCGCGCCGTGTTCGGTGGCCTCGGCCGGGGCGATCTCCAAGCCGCCGTCGCCGCCGATGGCGCGGAACAGGATGCCGAGCGGCAGGCGCAGCCCCTCCAGTGCGACCGCCGCCGCCGGATAGCGGTCGTTGGCGATACGGGTCACCAGCCGGTGCCAGAGCTGTCCGACCTGTTCCTCCATCTCAGTCCGCGCCTCCCTGCAGCCGGCCGCGAGACGCCGGGCGATACAGCTGGATGGGGCTGCTGTCACGCCGGTCGCGCGGCGTGCCGCCGTCGGTCCAGGTCAGCAGGCTGTGCCGCTGGCGGCGCTGCTGGAACTCGCTGCAGGCGGAGATGCAGCTGGCGCACTGGGTGCAGGTGAACATGTGACGCTTGATGGTGCGCGGCTTGAGGCGCATCGGGCAGGCGTTGTCGCAGGCGTTGTTGCAGTCCAGGCATTGGCGGGCGCGGTCCCGGTCGAAGGTCACCAGCATGGCCTTGCGGTTGGCCATCCAGGCCAGGCTCTGGAACAGGCCCACGGCGCAGCCGAAGCGGCAGAACAGGTGGCGCGCGAACAGGAACTCGATGCTGAACAGGGCGGTGGCGACGGCGAGGAAGCTGAACTGGTTGCGGGTCAATTCGCCGTGCAGCAGGTTGGGGTAGATCTCCGCCGGCGGCAGCAGATAGGTGAGCAGGGTCAGCGCCCAGAGGAAGGCGAAACCGAACACGGCGAGCAGGGTCAGCGGCCAGTAGCGGCGGTCGGGGCGCAGCTGGCGGCCGTCCGGTTGCAGGCTGGGCAACGGCTGTTTCTCCCACAGGCTGGGCTTGCCGCTGGCGCGCCGCATCAGGCCGTTGATCAGCTCGACCACCGAGAAGTGGGGGCACAGCCAGCCGCAGTACAGCCGGCCGTAGCGCCAGGCCACCCAGAGGCCGCCGCCGACCACCAGCAGCAGAGGCAGCAGGCCGCGCAGGACGAGATTGAGCGTCGCCTGGCCGGCGCCGATCTCGCCGGCCTGGAAGGCCGCCAGGCCCAGGGTCCAGGGCTGGCCGAAGAGGATGAAGTGCCCCAGGTTGAGGTCGAGGCGGAACAGGTCGAGCGGCGGGGCCAGCACGAACAGGCTGAAGAAGCCGAGCTGCAGCAGGATGCGCCGTCGCTGGAGGGGGCTGTGGAGACCGGTCAGCATGGGGCTCAGATCCCGGGGAAGCGTCCGAGCAGCGGGAAGCGGACGCACTGGCCGGCCATCGCCCTGGCCAGGCCGAAGATGCCCAGCATCACCAGGGTGGAATGGCAGACGGTGAAGTAGAGGATGACCACCAGCCAGGTGTAGGGCGCGTCGTAGCCACCGAGGGCGACGATCAGCAGGTTGGCGGCAACCAGCAGCAGTCCGGCCCAGAGGCTGGCGCTCAGGGTCTGGCGCAGATGGCAGGCGGCCGGGTCCGGCGCGCTGGCCCGGTGGCGGCGGTAGAGGTAGAGCAGCGCCAGGAAGGCGAGCAGCGGCAACAGCAGCAGGTTGGCCAGGTACAGGACCTCGGCGGTGACCGCCAGCCGCAGCGTCTCGGCTGCGGGCTCAGCCGCCGAAGCTGGCATCGATGACCTCCAGCAGGGCCGCGCCGGTCTCCGCGTCGTCGGTCAGGGGCTCCACCAGGGCGGCGCGGCAGGCGTCGCGGGGCGCGAAGCCGCTGCGGATCAGGGTGGCGGCATAGACCAGCAGGCGGGTCGAGGCGGCCTCCTCCAGATCGTGATCCTTGAGCGCGCGCAGGCCGCCGGCGAGAGCCACCAGGCGCTCGGCCAGGGCCGTCTCGATGCCGGTCTCGCGGCAGAGGATCTCGACCTCCACCTTTGGTTGCGGGAAATCGAAGCTCATGGCCACGAAGCGCTGCCGGGTGCTGGGCTTCATGCCCTTGAGCAGGTTCTGGTAGCCGGGGTTGTAGGAGACCACCAGCATGAATTCCGGCGGCGCGTGCAGGGTCTCGCCGGTGCGCTCCAGCGGCAGGATGCGCCGGTCGTCGGTCAGGGGATGCAGTACCACCGTGGTGTCCTTGCGTGCCTCGACCACCTCGTCGAGGTAGCAGATGGCGCCCTCGCGTACTGCGCGGGTCAGCGGGCCATCGTTCCAGTAGGTGCCGCTGTCGCCGATCAGGTAGCGGCCCACCAGATCGGCGGCGGTCAGGTCGTCATGGCAGGCGACGGTGTAGAGCGGCCGGCCGAGACGGGCCGCCATGTGATTGATGAAGCGGGTCTTGCCGCAGCCGGTCGGACCCTTGATCAGCACCGGGAGGCGGTTGCGGTAGGCGTGTTCGAAGAGTTCGGTCTCGTTGCCCTGCGGCAGGTAGAAGGGCAGGCCGGTCTCGCTGGCTGTCTGGGTGTCCACGTGGGTATCCATGCAAGTGTTTCCTCAGCAATAACTGTATGCCTGTGGGCGGGTGCTGTCTAACCGGCGGTCGAAAAACCTTCAGGTGGCTGGTGGTTACTAAGACAAACGATAACAAAGCCTCATTCAGAGCTTGCCAGGCGCCCCGGATCAAGGCGTGCCCCGCAGGGAATGGCCCGCCCTTGCCAAGGGGTACAACGCAGAGCCGGGGCGCCTGGCAAGCTCCCTGCGGGCGGGCCTCTGGACGGCCATCCGCAGGTTGCCATGGCTTGACAGGGAATCACCCTGCCGGCGCCATTGCGCCTTGCGGGCTGATCGTCCAGAGACCCGCTGAATGAGGCTTTGTTATCGTTTGTCTTAGTATACAGGCCGCGTCATTTCAGCGCCCTCCCGTAGCGAGTACGAAGGCGGTGGTGATCAGGCTGCCGGGGATCAGCAGCCAGAGGGTGATGGCCCAGCGCCAGGGGCTGCGGACCCGCTTCAGGCCCATGAAGTAGTCGCCCACCAGCTGGCCCTTGAGCAGGGCGAAGCCGAGTACCAGCAGTGAGACATGCAGGCCGCTGAGTCCGGCCTGGCCGATCATATAGGTGATCCAGGTCAGGCCGAGCAGCAGCAGCCAGGTCCAGGTGCAGGGGCGGAGCAGGGCGGAGCGTCGGGTGGATTTCATGGGCTCACTTCATCACATAGACCAGGGGAAAGAGGATCAGCCACACCAGGTCCACCATGTGCCAGTAGGAGGCGCCGGTCTCGACGCCGGTGTGTTGCGCTGCGCTGTAGGCGCCGGCCCGTGCCTTCAGGGCGACCGCCGCCAGGATCACCATGCCCATGATGACATGCATGAAATGGAAGAAGGTCAGCGACAGGTAGAACATGTAGAAGGTGTTGCTGCTCAGGGTCACGCCCTCGCCGAAGTGGTGGGCATATTCGCCGCCCTTGACCACCAGAAAGACGGTGCCCATGCCCAGTGCCGCCAGCAGCCAGCCACTGCAAGCGCGCGCATCGTCGTCGCGGATGGCGGCCACGGCGCGGACCACGAAGTAGCTGCTGGTGATCAGGGCCAGGGTGTTGATCAGCGCGGCGCGCCGGTCGAGGGTCGCCTGGTACTGGTTGAACAGCTCGACATGGTTCATGCGGGTGAAGGCATAGGCGGCGAAGAATACGGCGAACACGCTGAGCTCGGCCAGGATGAAGATCCAGATGGCGAGATCACCGGGGGGGTAGCGCTGAGCAGTCGTGATGCCTGCCGGGTCGTTGCTGTTGTCCACGGTGGGCGGATTCTGCTGGTCCATGGGGCTTGTCCGGAAATGAGAGCGGCAGCTTCGCAAGATCCTTGCTCGGCTGCCGCATCGAAAACGGGGTATCCGACTGGAGGCAACGGCTGGGTGGATACCCCGGGCCCGCCCGGTCGCCGTCCTTGGCGCCGGGACGTTCAGCGTCTAGTTCAGGAGGCGTTCTCCACCGTCGCTTCCGGCTCGTCGCTGCCGACGAAGAAGCTGGCGATGTAGATCACCAGGCCGATCAGGAACACCAGACCGGCGGCTTCACGCAGCCAGTAGAACAGGGCGATCTTCTCCTGGACCACCATGAACGGCTGCGGGTCGCTGGAGAAGCGCTGCAGCCAGACCTGCAGGATGCCGGCGCCGGTCAGGAACAGGGTGATGAACACGATGGACACGGTCATCAGCCAGAAGGACCACATCTCCAGCACCTGGGAGCGTGCGCTGTTGGCGGCGGTGCGGCCGCGCAGCATGGGCATGGCGTAGGAGATGATGGCCAGCACGATCATCACGTAGGCGCCATAGAAGGCCATGTGGCCATGCGCCGCGGTGATCTGCGAACCGTGGGTGTAGTAGTTGACCGGGGCCAGGGTGTGCAGGAAGCCCCACACGCCGGCGCCGAGGAAAGCCATCACCGCGGTACCCAGTGCCCAGAGCACGGCTGCCTTGTTGGGGTGGTTGCGGCGCCGCTTGTTCACCATGTTGAAGGCGAACACCGTCATCATGAAGAACGGAATGGGTTCCATGGCCGAGAAGATCGAACCCCACCACTGCCAGTACTCGGGGGTACCGATCCAGTAGTAGTGGTGGCCGGTGCCGACGATGCCGGTGATCAGGGTCATGGCGATGATCACGTACAGCCACTTCTCGATCACCTCGCGGTCGACGCCGGTGGTCTTGATCAGCACGAAGGCCAGGATCGAGCCGAGGATCAGCTCCCAGACGCCTTCCACCCAGAGGTGAACCACCCACCACCAGTAGAACTTGTCCAGCACCAGGTTGTCCGGGTTGTAGAAGGCGAACAGGAAGAACACCGCCAGACCGGTGAGGCCGATCATCAGCACCAGGTTGACGACCGTCTTGCGCCCCTTGAGCACCGTCATGCCGATGTTGAACAGGAAGCCCAGGGCGACCACCACGATGCCCAGCTTGGTGATGGTCGGTTGCTCCAGGAACTCGCGGCCCATGGTCGGCAGCAACTCGTTCATGGTCAGATCGGCCAGATCGGAATAGGGCACCAGCAGGTAACCGAGGATGGTCAGCGCGCCGGCCACCAGGAAGATCCAGAACAGGGCCAGGCCCAGGGCCGGACTGAACAGCTCGGTCTCCGCCTCTTCCGGCACCAGATAGTAGGCGGCGCCCATGAAGCCGAACAGCAGCCAGACGATGAGCAGGTTGGTATGGACCATGCGTGCCACGTTGAAGGGGATCTCCGGGAACAGGAAGTCACCCATCACGTACTGCAGGCCCATGATCAGGCCGAACAGGATCTGTCCAACGAACAGACCGATGGCCGCGATGAAGTAGGGTTTGGCAACCGCTTGCGATGAATATTGCATTGTTCGTTTCCTCCGCCTTGATTAGCCCTGGACGTTCGGTGGCCAGTTGGCTGTATTGATCTCTGAAGCGTATTTCAGGAACTCAGCCAGCGCATCCAGTTCCTCATCGGTGAAATTGAACTGGGGCATGCTGCGCCGTCCGGGGATGCCTTCTTTGGGCCGGCTCTTGATGAAGGCCATGATGGCCTCCTTGCTGTTGCCGAAGCGGGTGTAGACATTACCCAGCTCCGGTGCGAAGTAGGCGCCCTCGCCGAGCAGGGTATGGCAACCGATGCAGTCGTTCTTTTCCCAGAGCATCTTGCCCTGGGCGACCTTCTCGGTCAGATTCTCGCGGTTGTCCCTTTCAGGAAGAACCCCTTGGGTGTCAAACGTCAACGCCAGAAACAAGAGGAAGAAGAACACGCTGCCACCGTAGAAGATGTTGCGTGCCATTGCTTTTGTAAACGCCTGTGACATTGAGGCGACCCTCCCTTTTTGTGTGCCTGCGCCCATTAGAGAGGCGAGCGTGCCAATCTTCCTTGATATACATCAATCATATCATTGGGTTTTTAACAATAATTGCACACATGGAGTGGGGGCATCGCCGCCGGCGGCGGGCGCTGTGCCTTGAGAGCCCCCGCAATTGAGACAGGTCGTGGTCGGGGCGGGGGATATGGAGTAGCATCCGGCGGGCATACGGCCATAACCTCAGGGTGTAATCCATGAATCAGACTGTGAGCATGTTTGGTGTCGCGCTTCTTATCCTGACCCTGGTCATCGCGGTCGTCCTGGGGCTGCTGGTCGGCCCGACCAGCCCCATAACCTGGGTGCTGATCCTGGCGCTGGTGGCCATCCCCTTCGTCTACCGCAAGATGACGGCGCGCCGTTTTCTCACCTGGCGGGATGAATACAGCGTAGGTATCGAGTCCATCGACCGTGAGCACAAGAAGCTGCTGGGCCTGATCAACCAGCTGCAGACTGCGGTGGACTACGCCACCGACGAGACCTTCGAACGCGAGGCTCTGGATGCGGCGGTTGACTACACCCGCACCCATTTCGCCCACGAGGAAGCGCTGATGGAGCAATACGGCTATCCGGACTTCGCTGCCCACAAGGCCGAGCACCGCAAGATGATCGACAAGGTCAATTCGCTGGTGGCCGACTACGAGAGTGACCCGGACAAGACGCTGCAGGAGGCATTGGATTTCCTCAAGCAGTGGCTGGTCAGGCACATCAACGGCACCGACAAGCAGTACAGCAGCTTCCTGCGCGAGAAGGGCGCGACCTGAGACGGGCTGGCTGGCCCAGGAGCCAAGGCAGGTTCCATGGGCCGGGGTCTGGCGAGGCGGCAGGATGGGTAGGGCCGTCGTTGTGAGTCGATCGCGGCCCGGAGACCGCGCCTACCCCTTGTGCCGCCATGCCCCCCGTAGGAGCGGCCTCCAGGCCGCGATAGGGCAGGATCCGCGGCCATGCCCGCCGCATGTGCCGCGGCTGGCCGCGCCCGCGGGGCTAATCCATGAGCCCAAGGCAGGTTCCATGGGCCGGGTCTGGCGAGGCGTGAGGATGGGGGTGGTCCCCGTCGTTGTGACTCGATCGCGGCCTGGAGACCGCTCCTACCCCTTGTGCCGCCATGCCCCCCGTAGGAGCGGCCTCCAGGCCGCGATAGGGCAGGGTCCGCGGCCATGCCCGCCGCATGTGCCGCGGCTGGCCGCGCCCGCGGGGCTAATCCATGAGCCCAAGGCAGGTTCCATGGGCCGGGTCTGGCGAGGCGTGAGGATGGGGGTGGTCCCCGTCGTTGTGACTCGATCGCGGCCTGGAGACCGCTCCTACCCCTTGTGCCGCCATGCCCCCCCGTAGGGGCGGCCTCCAGGCCGCGATAGGGCAGGATCCGCGGCGATGCCCGCCGCATGTGCCGCGGCTGGCCGCACCCGCGGGGCTAGTCCAATGAGCCAAGGCAGGTTCCATGGGCCGGGGTCTGGCGAGGCGGCAGGACGGGGGTGGTCCCCAATCGTTGTGACTCGATCGCGGCCTGGAGACCGCGCCTACCCCTTGTGCCGCCATGCCCCCCGTAGGAGCGGCCTCCAGGCCGCGATAGGGCAGGGTCCGCGGCCATGCCCGCCGCATGTGCCGCGGCTGGCCGCGCCCGCGGGGCTAATCCATGAGCCCAAGGCAGGTTCCATGGGCCGGGTCTGGCGAGGCGTGAGGATGGGGGTGGTCCCCGTCGTTGTGACTCGATCGCGGCCTGGAGACCGCGCCTACCCCTTGTGCCGCCATGCCCCCGTAGGAGCGGCCTCCAGGCCGCGATAGGGCGGGGTCCCCGGCGGCCTGCCCGCCGCATGTGCCGCGGTTGGTTGACCGGGCTAGTGGCTGGTGCCCGCCGAATAGCGGGTCTTGTTATAGACGTTGTACTTGCCGGACGGTTTGTTCATCGGCAGCCGCTTGACCTCTTGCAGGCTCGCCGCGTCGTAGACCACGACCGCGCCGTCCGGATCCCAGATGCTGAGCAGGGCGTAGCGGCCATCGCGGGTGAACTCGACGTGGGCGGCGGTCTTGCCCGGGGCCGGGCGCAGGGTCTTGACGATCTCCAGACTGCGTTTGTCGATGACGTGCACGGCATCCCGGTTGGGGCCAAAGAAGACATCCACCCAGGCATAGGGCGTCTGCTCGTGGCTGCGCATGAAGAACCCGGGGCCCAGCGTCTTGATGGTCTTGATGGTCTTCCAGGTCTGCATGTCGATGACGCTGACCGCCGCCTTTTTCAGGTTGGGCGTGGCCAGCACCGGACGTCCCTGGTAGGTCCAGGTGATGCCGGAGCCGAGGTGTGGCATCCCCGGCAGGTCCAGTTCCGCCACCACCCGTCCCAGATCCAGATCCACCACCTGGCCCTTGCCCTCGCGCGAGGCGCCGATCAGTGACACATACTCCTGGTCAAAGAAGAAATCGTCCAGATAGTCCTTGACCCGGATGCGCCGGACCGGAAAGGGCTCCGGCTCGAGGTTCTCGCCGGAATCGCTGCGGTAGTCGTGCACCCAGCCGCTGAAGCCCGCTGGCGGCTCCTCGGCGTAGGAGATCTCCCAGACCTCCGGCAGGTCCTTGAGCGCGGCGATGAAGCTCTGCCGCGGCGGCGCGGTGTAGACGGCGCTGACCCGCGAACTGCGGCCGCTGGCGTCCTTCACCTCGTACAGTCGGATGGGGCTCAGGTCGCGGGCGTCCAGCAGCACCAGGGAGTGTGGCAGGTAGTTGGCCACCATCACGTAGCGGCCGTCGGCCGAGACGGCCAGATTGCGGGTGTTGATGCCGGCGCGGATCTCGGCCACCCACTTGAGGTTGTAGATGTCGTACTTGCTGATCCAGCCGTCGCGCGAGGCGAAGTAGACGAAACGGCCGTTGGCGGCGTACTTGGGGCCGCCGTGCAGGGCGAAACGGGTCTTGAAGCGGTGGATCGGCTCCAGTCGGTCGCCGTCCAGCAGGGTGACATGGTGGTCGCCCAGCTCCACCACCAGGAACAGGTTGAGCGGATCATCGACGGGGTACACCGGGCGTGGCGACAGCGTCTCCTCGCGGTTGTGGATGATGTGGCTGGCGCGGATCTCGCTCAGCCCCCAGACCGGGGGTTTGGCCGGCGGGGTGTAGATGTAGTCGGCCAGCGCCTCGATGTCCGCCGCTGCCAGCTTGTCGGCGAAGGCCGGCATCTGGGTGGCGGCCCGTCCGTGGCCGATGACCTCGACGGCGGCCTGGCGCCGCAGCCGCTTGAGATTGCCCGGCAGCAGGGCGGGCCCCATGCCGCCAAGGCGCTGTTCGTGGTGGCATTCGGCGCAGTGCTGGCGATACAGGCCGAGCACCCTCTCCGGCGTGGCCGCAGCCGCGGCGCCGGCCGCTGCCAGGCCGCCGATGAGGGTACCGAGCAGCAAGGCGGGGAGGAGGCGCATCTCAGGCACGCTCGACGCGTGTTGTCCGCCGGTAGGGGGTCAGCCTGAGGCGTTCGCCGCGGCCGCTGGCGCCGATCTCCTCGTCGGTCAGGTAACAGGCCGGGTCCTCGGCCCAGGGGTCGCCGGTCAGCTGCCAGGCGCGGACCCGGGTGTTGCCGCCGCAGATGTCGAGGTGCCGGCACTCGGCGCAGCGTCCGGTGACCGGCCGCGGCTGCTGCTTGAAGCCGGCCATCAGCGGGTCCGAGCGGTCCTCCCAGATCTCGGAGAAGGGGCGTTCGCGCACGTTGCCGAGCCGGTAGTCCCACCAGAAGGTATCGGGATGGACGTCGCCGAGGTTGTCGATGTTGGCGATCCACAGCCCCGAGGCGTTGCCGCCCCACTGGGCCAGCCGCTGGCGCAGTGCCGCCACCCGTTCGGGCACGTGGCGCTGCGCCCATTGCAGCAGATAGACACCGTCGGCGTCGTTGTTGCCGGTGACGAACTCGCGCGGCCGGCCGGCCTGGATGTGCCGCCAGGCGGTGTCGAACAGCAGGTCCATGGCCTCGCGGGTCATCTGGTGGACCACGTCGTCCTTGCGGTTGCGGTTGCCGCGGCCGGCGTAGTTGAGATGCGAGAGGTAGAACTTGTCGATCGCCTCGGCCTCCATCAGCTGCAGCACCTGGGACAGTTCGTGGGCATTGTCCTGGGTGAGGGTGAAGCGCAGCCCGACCTTGATGCCGTGCTCGCGGCACAGGCGGATGCCGCGCAGCGATTCGTCGAAGGCGCCGGCCCGGCGGCGGAAGCGGTCGTGGGTCTCGCGCAGGCCATCGATGCTGATGCCCACATAGTCGTAGCCGATAGCGGCGATGGCCTCGATGTTGTCCTCGTCGATCAGGGTGCCGTTGGTCGACAGGCCGACGTAGAAGCCCAGTGCCTTGGCGCGCCGCGAGATGTCGTAGATGTCGGGGCGCAGCAGCGGCTCGCCGCCGGAGAGGATCAGCACCGGCACGCCGTAGTCCTTCAGATCCTCCATCACCGCATAGACCTCGTCGCTGGACAGCTCGCCGGGGAAGTCCTTGTCGGCGGAGATGGAGTAGCAGTGTTTGCAGGTCAGGTTGCAGCGCCGCACCAGGTTCCAGATCACCACCGGGCCGGGCGGGGTGCGCCTGGGGCCGGGCGGACGGTCGTCGGTCAGGGTCTGCAGATACTGGGTGATACGGAACATGGGTCTGTCCTCAGCCGATGCGCAGTCCGGTCTTCTTGAGGATGCGCGTACTGAACAAAACGTCGTGCTGGCGGCAGGCGTCGCCGATCATCTCGGCGATGCGCAGTACCTTGTTCCTGACCTCGATGCGGTCGCGGCCGTGGACCATGGCGAACAGGTTGTAGGGCCAGTCCGGGAGCTGGCGCGGCCGGTGGTAGCAGTGGCTGACGAAATCCAGCGCGCCGATGCGCTCGCCGATCTCGCGCACCTGGCGGTCGGGTACGTCCCACACCGACATGCCGTTGCCGCGGAAGCCAAGCCGGTAATGGTTGGGCACCGCGCCGATGCGGCGGATGATGCCGCGTTCCAGCATGGCCTGCAGGCGGCGCATGACCTCCTCCGCTTCCAGACCGAGCCGCTCGGCGATCTCGTGGTAGGGGCGCGGCGTGCGCGGCAGGCCGGCCTGGGTGGCGACCACGATGGCCCGGTCGATGTCGTCGAGCGGGGCCGGGGTGGCCTGCGGCGGGATCTGTTCGGCGGCCCGGTTCACAGCTCGAACCTCAGGCCGACGAAGAATTCGTCACGCTTGGGCATGTTGTACACCCGGTAGCCGGTGCGCGCCTGGATGTCGGCGATCACCTCGTCGATGCGTTCCGGCGTCTCGGTGGCGAGCACGAACCACATGTTGAGTTCGTGGTCGCGCCGGTAGTTGTGTGCCACCTCGGGGTAGCGGTTGACCTGTTCGGCGACACTCTCGAAGTCGTCTTCCGCCACCCGCATGGCGGCCAGGGTCAGGCCGCCGCCGAGGCGCTCGGCGTGGTACATGGGGCCGAAGCGGGACAGCAGGCCGGCCTCCAGCAGGGCATCGATGCGGCGGATGAGTTCGGCTTCGTCGAGACCCAGCCCGGCGGCCGCCTCGGCGTAGGGGCGTTCGCAGACGGGGAAGCCGCCCTGCAGCGCATTGATGATGCGGCGGTCGGTGTCGTCCAGCGGGATGTCCTCTCGCGCCTGCATCGTTCACCAGGCCGGCAGCAGTTGCGGGGCGGGGGTGTCGGGCCCGGAGGCGTTGCCGCTCAGGGTCCGTTGCTGCGGCGCCCGGTAGATGGCGCCGCGCTGCTTGAAGCGGCGACCGCTGAACAGCACCTCGCGGGCGATGCCCTGCAGGCCGCAGCGCTCGACCAGGAAGTCGACCTTGTCCAGCACCGCGGCCCGGTCCTTGCCATGGATCATGCAGAACAGGTTGTAGGGCCAGTCCGGCAGGCGGCGTGGCCGGCGGTAGCAGAGGGTCACGAACTCGAACTGGCCGAGGCACTGGCCAAGGCGGTCGACCGTCGCGTCCGGCACGTCCCAGACCACCATGGCGTTGGCCCGGTAGCCGAGTTCCCGGTGGCGGACCACCACCCCGAGGCGCTTGATCACGCCGTCCTCCAGCAGCCTGGCGAGGCGGGCCAGCACCTCCCCCTCGCTCATGCCGAGGCGCTCGCCGACCGCGGCATAGGGGCGCGCCACCAGCGGCAGGCCGCGCTGGATGGCCTCGATCAGCCGCCGGTCGTCGGCGGCCAGCGGTGTTCTGCCCGGTCTGCTCATCGCCATTGCAGTTCGAACCCCAGGTCGATGTGATAGTCCTGCTCCATCGGCAGGGCCATGACGGCGCAGCCGGTGTCGCGTTCGATGCCGTCCAGCACCTCGGCCAGCGCCGCCTCGTCCTCCGCCGTGGCCACGAACCAGAGGTTGAAGGCATGCTCGCGCTCGTAGTTGTGGTTGACCGCGGTGCAGGCGCTGACCCGGGCGGCGACCGCCTCCAGCCGTTCCGCAGGCACGGCCATGGCCGCCAGGGTGCTGGCGCCGACGCGGTGCGGGTCGAGCACCGGCCCGACGCGGGCCACGGCGCCGGCCGCCTGCAGGGCCTGCAGCGCATCCAGCACCGCCTCCTCGCTCACTCCCAGGCGTTCGGCCATGGCCGCGAAGGGCCGCGGGGTCAGCGGCAGGCCGCGCTGGAAGTCGTTCAGCAGGCGGCGCTCCAGGGGGCCGGGCTGCAGTGCGTCGTGGCTGGTGCTGCGATGGCTCATCAGGTTCACCCTCTCAAAGCCCGATGCGGTGGGCGCGCGCGGTGAAGAAGATGCCGCTCGGCGCCCGGGCCGGCAGGCTGGCCAGGCGCTCGAAACGGCGCGTGTCGTAGACGTCGATGCGGTCCTCGTCGCGTACCGAGATCCAGACCTGCTCGCCGCGCGGCGTGAATTCCATGTGCAGCACCGCCTTGCCGGGCCGCATCTGGTGGACCACCTGCAGGCGGTCGACGTCGATCACCTGTACGGTGTCGTTCCGCGGGTGGGCGAAGTTGACCCATACCTGGCGGCCGTCGGGGCGGGCCATGACGAACACCGGCTGGCCATGCACCGGGATGCGCTTGACCTCGTGCCAGTCGTGACGGTCGATGACCAGTACCTCGTGATGTCCGACCGCCGGCACGAAATAGTACTGGCCGGCGCTGGCCCAGCCCTCCAGGTGAGGCATCTTGTAGACCGGCAGCTTGCGCTCGCCGCGGCCGTAGTCGCGGAGCACCCGGCGCACACCGCGTTCCGGGTGCCAGAGGTCGAGCAGCGCCAGGCCGTCCTCGCCGAACAGCCCGGCCATGTAGTAGCGGCCGTCGGGCGAGATCAGGGCATCGTAGGGCTGGCGGCCGATGCCGGTGAAGCGCTGTAGCCGCGGCCGTTGCGGGTCGCTGAGATCGGCGATGCGGATCTCGCCGGTCTCGAACAGGCTGAACACGAAACGCTGGTCCGGGGCATCGACCAGGCCCACCGCCTTGGCGCCCTTGCCGCCTGCGGTTGCGCTCGGCAGGTCGGCCACCAGGTGCAGGTCGCCGGCGTCGAAGATGCGCACCCCGCCGGGCGTGTAGTTGGAGACTGCCACCAGACGGCCGTCCTGGGAGATGGCGCCGCCGATGCTGTTGCCGGACTGGAGGATGCGCTTGACGATGCGCCGTTCGAGCAGGTCGACCTTGGTCAGGCCACCGTCGCGGCCGAACACGTAGCCGTAGCGTTCGTCGCGGGAGAAGACGATTGAGGCATGCGACAGGTCGCCCAGCCCGGTGATGCGCCCGAGCTCGCGGCGCGTCGTGGTATCGACCACCAGCAGCGAGCCGGTGGCGCGTTCCACCACCAGGCCGAGGTCGCCGGTACCGCGCAGCGCCGTGCCGCCGAACTGGGCACAGCCGGCGAGCAGTGACAGGGCGAGGCCCAGCAGCCAGCCGGCCAGGCGGCGGTTCATCGCTGTCCCCCCTGGCGCAGCAGCTGCACCAGATAACGGGCGTCGGCCTCGCTGATCAGCTTGCCCCAGGGCGGCATGGCGGTGCCCGCGCGGCCGAAGAGGATGGTGTTCAGCAGCAGCTCGTCGGACTTGTTGGCCAGCTGCTGCGGCAGCAGCGCCGGCCCCAGGCCGCCCTTGAGGGTCATGCCGTGGCAGGAGCCGCAGTCGTGGCGCAGCAGGTGTTGCAGTTCGCTCTGGCGCTGGGCGTCGACCTCGGCCACGGCCATGGCCGCCAGCGCCGGGCCAAGCCACAGCAGGCCGAGGAGGAGCAGGCTAGATTTCGAGAGCCTGTTGCGCATAGTCCTGTTGTTCCGGGCTGAACCAGTCCAGCTGGTCAGCGAATTCGACCACCGGGCCGACGATGACCAGGGTGGGGGCGCTGAATTCGTGTTCGCGGGCCAGCTGCGGCAGCCGGTCGAGCGTGCCGCAGATGCGCCGCTGGGCGGCAGTGGTGCCCTTTTCCACCAGCGCGGCCGGGGTGGCGGCGTCCAGTCCGGCGTCGATCAGACCCTGGCGCAGCTGATCCAGGTTCGCCAGACCCATGTAGAACACCAGGGTGGTCTGTGGATCGGCCAGGCTGGCCCAGTCGAGTTCCAGGGGTTCGTTGGACCGGCAGTGGCCGGTGATCAGGCGCACGCTGCGCGCCAGTCCGCGGTGGGTGAGGGGAATGCCTGCATAGGCGCTGCAGGCGGCAGCAGCCGTGATTCCGGGTACCACCTCGAAGTCCACGCCATGACGCACCAGATACAGGGCCTCCTCGCTGCCGCGGCCGAAGATGAAGGGATCGCCGCCCTTGAGGCGGACCACCCGGTGGCCGCTGCGGACCAGGCCCAGCAGCAGCTCGTTGATGGCCTCCTGGCCCATGTGGTGATGGCCTGGGGCCTTGCCGACGTAGATGCGCTTGGTGCCGGCGGGGACGAGTTCGAGGATCTCGTCGGAGACCAGGCGGTCGTAGACCACCACCTCGGCCTGCTGGATCAGCCGCAGGGCCTTGACGGTGAGCAGCTCCGGGTCGCCGGGCCCGGCTCCCACCAGGTAGACACGGGGTTTCGTGGTCATGTCCGTTCGATGTTCTCCGCCCGGCGGCAGAGGCCAGCCGGCTCGTGAAACAGATCTGCGTCAGGATTCAGTCTGGGGCAAGGGGCGGTCGTCGACATTGACGTACATCAACTGTTTAACCGCCTGATTGGCCGGGGAATTCATCGGCCTAGCCCGGATAGTGCACCAAGGATTCGATGCCCAGGGCGAGGCTGCCTTGCCAGATTCGGCCTGACATCGAACAGGCACAAACCGTAACCCGCCCAAGGTACCTTTCATGGCCATATCGTCCCTGTATTACAGCACGACCCCCATTCATGCACGCCGCCTTGGTGCACTATCCGGGCTAGCTGCCCGCATATTGCATCCGGCCCCGGATGATGGCGTGGCCGGACCCGCCGGGGATCGCGGCCTGGAGGCCGCTCCTACCAGGGTGCCGCCATGCCCCGTAGGAGCGGCCTCCAGGCCGCGATTGGCGTGGTGTTAACAGCCCCTAGTATGCGGGTTGCTAGTCGCCGACATGCACCACGCCAGTCATCTCCGGATGGGGGCCGCAGCGGTAGGGAAAGTCGCCGGGCTGGTCGAAGGTTCGTTCATAGGATTCATCCGGGAAAAAGTAATCCGGCTCGGGTTCGCCCAGGGCCTCGAACCAGACGCTGTGGTACTGGCGCTTTTCATGGTTTTCCCAGCGCACCGTCTGGCCGCGCCGGATGCTGACCTCGGCCGGGATGAATTTGTAGTCCTTGATGATGACCAGCACGACATCCTCGCCGCCGGCTGCGGCAGGGCTGGCGGCCAGGCCCAGTGACAAGGCCAGGAGGAGGATGGCTTTCCATTTTTTCATGGCTCGGTTCCTGTTTCGTGAGCGGTCGCTGCCGCCAAGCATAGCCGAGCCGGGGGGTGATGTGCAGGTGCGAAAAAGGCCGGGGCCGCCGACGGTGCCAATCCGCGGCGGCCCCGGGAGCCGTGGCCCGGAGGGGCCGGTTTCAGCGGGCGATGGCGTTGATCTCCGCGTCCTCGTCATCGAAGCCGAGCTTCAGGCCCAGGGAGACGTGGTGATAACGGCTGTTGGTGTAGTCATCGTGGATGGCGAAACCGATGTTGTACCACTGATCGGTCGCCAGACTGATGTCGCCCGGCTGATCGGAGACCAGCTTGCGCTTCATCTCCACCGTCCATACGCCGTCGTTCAGCTGGCCAGTGAACTCCACGCCCTGGCCGCCCTGCATGACGCGTTCGGCCAGGATGTAGCCGTCCTCCGATACGCCGCTGCCGGCATTGAAGCGCAGCAGGTCCATGAACCGGCCGTCCTTCAGGGCTGCCTCGATCTCGGCCTGCTCCTTCAGCTTGTCCCAGCCGCCGCGTGGTTTGCCGCCCTTGCCCTTGATCTCCAGCGCAGTGCGGCTCTCCTTGAGGTACTTGGTGACGCCCTGGCCGAGATCGAGCCGCTGGGCCAGCGGACTGGCGGCCAGGGTGGCGGCATCCGGAGTATCCGGCATGGTCCGCAGGTCGGCATGGCAGGTCTGCCAGCAGCCGGCGCGGTCGGCAAACTCCACCTTCTCGTCGTCGGTGGCGAGCATGACCGCCAGCTTGATCGGGTTTTCCGGATCCATCTTGCCACCCTCGACGAAGGGTGCCGGGGTATGTTCGCCAGCCGGCCACTGGAAGCGCAGATACAGATAGTCACTGTCATGGGCGGCCTGGACGCTGAGCGGGATGCTGCCCCGCTTGCCGGGGATGGGGGTGGGCTCCACCTTCTCCCCGGAGACGATCAGATCGCCGATGTCTGCCTCCTCACCCTCGTGACAGTCGTAGCAGCGGTCGCCGGCCTTGAGCGGTCGGGCGCCACCATGATCACGACCGTTGAGCACCCATTCCAGCGACGCCTGGCCGGGATAGAACAGCACGATCTCGGTGGCGGGCACGCTGCTCCAGTCGATGCCGCTGCCGGAGGCGGCTGCCGGAGCCGCGGCGGGTGCGGCAGGCTTGGCGCTGGCAGCAGGTGCCGGCTTGGGCTTGGCGTGGCTGGCCGGCTTCTTGGCCGCCTCGGCTTCCAGGGCCAGCCATTGCTTCGGGATGGGTCGCTTGTAGGCGGGGTTCGGGGCCTCGAGCGCCTCCAGCTCCTCATCGCTGAGCTGGTCATGCACCTTCGTGTGGGCAATGCCCTTGTGGCAGTCGATGCAGGTGTTGCCTGCGCGCATGGCATTCATGTGCTGTTTGCGGGACCGGCCCTTCTGGTTCTGCGGATTCATGGATGCGAAATCATGGCAGTTCCGGCATTCGCGAGAATCCGTCGACTTCATGGCGTTCCAGACGCGCTTGGCCAGTTCCAGCCGGTGCTGGTTGAATTTTTCAGGCGTGTCCACCGTGCCCATGATCTTGTGAAAGATCTCGTTGCTGGCCTTTATCTTGCGTACCACCTTGTGTACCCAGTCCTTGGGCACGTGGCAGTCGGAGCAGACCGCCCGTACACCACTGCGGTTGGTGTAGTGGATGGTCTTCTTGTATTCCTGGTAGACGTTCTCCTCCATCTCATGACATGAGATGCAGAAGTCCAGGGTGTTCGTGGCTTCCATGGCGGTGTTGAAGCCACCCCAGAAGATGACGCCTACGATCATGAAAAACAGCGCCGCGCCGACGGTGGTTCCGAGGATGACCTTGCGCGACATCAAACCGGGTTTTCTGCTTGGCTTAACCATTGTCAACACCTGCTGTGGGTGGAGTAGGGGTCGTTCGGGAGTTGGCCGGGAACGCCTCGTGGATCATGGTTCCCGACGTTGCCAATAAAAAGGGGGCGGACACCGAACTGCATGCCCGCCCCCTGTTCCAGCTATATCATGTTCTGATGCCGGCAGGGCGCATCAGGTTACATGGTTGGTGCGGTTATAGACGTTGAACTTGCCGGTCGGTGTGGTCAGACCCTTGATGCGAGTCTTTTCCTTCAGGGTGTTTGCATCATAGATCACGATCTCGCCGGTCGGCTTCTTGTTTTCCTTGCGGTTCCAGACCGAGACCCAGACCTCGCTGCCGTCAGCATTGAACTCCATGTGCACCGCGGCCTTGCCGGGCTCGTCGGTGACGCGGATGGTCTTGACGATCTTGCGGGTGTTCTTGTCGAACACCTTCACGCTCTGCTGGATCTCGGGCTCCGGGTGCTTGGTCTGGTCGGCCCAGACGTACTTGCTCTTCGGATGGGTGCGGATGAACACCCCGGGGCCGTCGGTCTCGACCTCATAGCAGATCTTCCAGGCCTGCTTCGGATGGCCTGCGGGATCGTTGCCCCAGACGGTGACCTTGCCGACACCCAGGTGGGTGGTGCCGGCGACCGGACCGCACTTGGGATCGTTCCAGTTGGCGCCCGGACCCGGATGCGGTTTCTTGTCGGTGTCGATCATGGCCTCCAGCTTACGCTCCTTGGTATCCACCACCACCATCTTGTTGGAGGCGTTGGCCGCAATCTGGAAGTAACGCCCGGTGGGATCGAAGAAGCCGTCGTGCAGATACTTGGCGGAGTCGATCATCTCGATGCGCAGATTGTCGAGATCGGAGTAGTCCACCTGCCACATCTGCCCCAGCTCCTTGGCGGCTACCAGGAAGGTGGATTCGTTGGGGGTGGTGTAGATGGCGGCGACGCGCGATTCGTTGACGAATTCGCCATCCACGTTCACGCCGCGGGTGGAGACGGCCTTGAGCGGGGTCATGGTCTTGGCGTCGACGATGACGAAGTGACCCGGCCAGTAGCCGCCGCCGATCACGTACTTGCCGTCGCCGGAGACGGCCACGTCACGGGCGTCATAGGCGATCTGGGTTTCGGCGACCAGCATCTTGTCGGGGGTCTGCCACAGGTCGATCTTGTTCATCTTGCCATCGCGGCCCATGGTGTACCAGAAGCGCCCGGGCACATTGCCCTTGCCCTTGGGGTGCTCCTTGTTGTGGTGCTCGGTGGCCTTGATGACGTGCACCGCATAACCCGTGTCGATATGGGTCACGATCTCGTGCTTGTCGCCGTCGATGATGGCGACCTTGCCCGCGTCACGCTCGATGACGACGAAGAAGTTCTTCCAGTTGCGGCCGTGCAGGGGCTTGGTCGGATAGTCCTTGGGCTGTACATAGACCTTGGTGCGTTCCTTCATCAGCGAGAGCGGCATTTCCGGCGGTACCGGTGGCTCCATCTGGATGTAGGTGGCCAGCATGCGGATCTCGTCCTTGCTGAAGATGTCGTCGAAGTTGTTCATGCCACCTTCGGTGCCCAGCGTGATGATGCGTTCGAGGCGGCGCTGGCCCTTCTTGCGGGTGTTCTTCGGCTCCAGGTTCTTGCCCGTGGCACCCTTGCGCAGCACGCCATGGCAACCGGCGCAGCGCTGGAAGTACATGGTCTTGGCTTTCTCGAATTCGGCTTCACTGAGTGGCTTGAATACTTCCTCCTTCTTGGCGAAGCTGGCCCCGGACCAGATTGCCAACCCCACGCACGTTGCGAGCATTGCCGCTCCGTACTTCATCTTGTGTTTCATGGTCATTGCTATGCTCCCTTGAGATAGACAGCGAGGTAGAATGCGGTAGGCCATTTACAGCCGTGGGTGTTTTGTAGGTTATTCCCGCATAGAACACCTTGATTTGCATCAAGCCTTTGTCCGGCTTGAGTCAAGGAAAACCTCTACATATATAGGAGAGCCTCGTTTGTTCCGCAATGGCAATCAAATTGATCGAGATCATGCTGGAGGGGTGACAGTGTCTCGAGTTCGGGATTTCACGCATGAATGATGTTATTTCACACGGCAGGCCCGTTTCGCCAATCGACGGCCGGCAACGCGATGTCGTGCGCCGGGCGACGCGCGATTGCCTGCGGCGGGCCGGTGAACTGCATGCCCGTATCTTTCCGCCGATCGAAGTGCGTTTCGATCTGATCGGTCGCGCCGCCGGCATGTACCGGCGGCGCGGCGCGGAGCGCTGCATCCGCTACAATCCCTATCTGTTCGCCAGGTATTTCGAGGACAGCCTGGCCAACACCGTGCCGCACGAGGTGGCCCACTACGTGGTCGATCTGCTGACAGTCTCTGCCAGGCCGCGGCCACATGGTTCCGAGTGGCAGGCCGTGATGCGGGCGCTGGGGGTCGAGCCGCGGCTGCGTCACGACTACGACTTGCGCGGCATCCCTCAGCGGCGTCAGCGGCAGGTCCTCTACCGCTGTGCCTGTTCCAGCCACCGGCTTGGCATTCGCCGGCACCAGCGGTTGCTGCGTGGCGAGGCCAGCTATCATTGCCGCAACTGCGGTGCCGTCCTGGTCTGTGCGGAATGAGCGGCGCGCCAGCCAGAGACTGGTGCGTGTACATCCTGCTGTGCAGCGACGGCAGTCTCTACACCGGTATCAGCAACGACGTGGCGCGGCGCCTGGAGGCGCACCGCAAGGGCCGCGGCGCGAAATATTTCCGCGGCCGCCGGCCGCAGCGGCTGTTGTTCGTCGAGGCTGGCCACAGCCGCAGTTCGGCCAGCAGCCGCGAGATGGAGATCAAGAAGCTGCGGCGCGAGGACAAGCTGCGGTTGATTGAGAAGGGGAGGGGGTGAATTCAGAAGCCAGAATTCAGAAGCCAGAATTTCAGAAGTAAGAAGTAAGGAGTAAGAAAGCAGGAGCGATCGCCAGGTCGCGATACGCGCGAAGCGCGCTTCTACCGGATAATGTCGGCCGGACCCGCTGGGGATCGCGGCATGGGGGCCGCTCCTACACACAAACCGTACCGCCTTGCCCCGCGTAGGAGCGGCGTCCACGCCGCGATTCCGGCGGCACACCCCATCGCGGCCGGGAGGCCGCTCCTACAAACAAGAGGTTCCGCCATGCCCGGTAGGAGCGGCCTCCAGGCCGCGATTGGGGTGGCGTTAACAGACTCCTAGCCCGGATATTGCACCCAGGATACGAAGCCAGAGTCGGCCTGACATCGAACAGGCACAAACCGCAGCCCGCCCAGGGGGGGCTTTCATGGCCATATCGTCCCTGAATTACAGCGCGGCCCCCATTCATGCGCGCCGCCTTGGTGCAGTATCCGGGCTAGCTCCTGACTCCGTTGATCGTCTCCGCCGCCTGCACCAGGTCGCCGGCGATCTCGGCCAGTTTGCGCCGCTGGCTGCGGGCCTGGCTGCGCAGCATCTCGAAGGCCGCCTCGCGGGTCAGGCAATAGCGTTCCATGATCAGGCCGATGGCCGTGCTGGTCAGCCGGTTGCTTTCCAGCGCCGTGTTCAGGTGATTCTCGGCGTCGCGCAGTTTTTGCAGCTCGGCGGCGCGGTGCAGCGCCGCCTCGATGCTCGGTGCGAGCCGTTCGGCATCGACCGGCTTGAGGAGATAACAGAGCGCGCCGACCCTGGCGGCCTCGACCACCGTGCGGCAGTCGTCCGATTCGGAAATCATCATGAAGGGGGTGGCGGTTTCCTCCCGCAGCCGCCGGGCGGCCTCGATGCCGTCCATGCCGGTCAGCCGTACCTCGAGGATTGCCAGGTCTGGCCGGTATTGACTGCAGAGCCTTGCGGCCTCCTCGCCATCCGTGGCCTCGTAGACGGTGTAGCCTTTCTCGCGCAGTCCCTTGCCCAGCGCCGTCAACGCCAACCGGTCGCCCTCGGCAACCAGAACGCGAGCCTTTGTCATTGGTCTTGCTCACTCCAGGGTTGCGTCTTGGGATCTGTCGTTTTTTATAACCATGGCCATCATACGGCTTTGGTCGGGGCGCAGCAAGCCGCCCGTGCGGCATGAGAATATTATGAATTGCCACTGAGAGCGGTTTTCCCTTGCCAGTCCGCTGTGTTGCGTCAATTTTCCGACTTTTGCCGGCGCTAAAGTCTGGAGCCGGGCCGCCGAAACCCCGGATGAACTGCATCGCCTTGGATCAGGAGAACGCCTTGTCCAGGCGGCGCCGGTGAGGAAGGTTTCCCCGCCGGCCTTCAAGCGGCATCGCCCCAACCCTTGTCGATGTCCCCACCGTTGAAGCCAGCGGGTCGGGTGCCAAGACCGTGCACCATCAGTGGATGTGCTCATGAAGCAAGACAAGGAGACAAGGGATATGAATGCTGTTCTGAAACCGGCCATGGCCTTGATGGGCCGCCTGCGCTATCTGCACAAGTTCATTCTGATCTTCATCGTTTTTCTGCTGCCCCTGGTGGTGTTGACCTCGATGCTGTTCAGCAGCATCAACCAGGACGTCAGCTTCGTGGAGCAGGAGCGCCGCGGCGTCGAGTACCTCGGGGGGCTGCGCAGTCTCCTCGAGACCCTGCCCCAGCATCGTGGCATGACCCATGCCTATCTGAACGGCGATAGCGCCTTCGAGGAGAAGATCCTCGCCAAGCGTCAGGTCATCGATGCCGCCTTCGAGGAACTCGCCGCACTGGATGAGCGTCTCGGCGAGCGGCTCGACAGCAGCAGCGAACTGGCGGCGCTGCGCGCCCGCTGGGAGCAGCTCAAGCAGCGCGCCTTCGGGATGGCGCCGGCCGAGGCCTTCGCCGAGCACAGCCGCCTGATCGGCGAACTCATCGCGCTGATCGCCCATGTCGCCGACACCTCCAACCTGATCCTGGATCCGGAGCTGGATTCCTATTATCTGATGGATGCGGTGGTCAACCGCATGCCGACCCTGACCGACAAGATGGGCCAGGTCCGTGGCCTGGCCTCGGGGATCGCGGCGGCAGGCGGAATGGAACAGGGACAGCGCACGCGCCTGGCGGTATTGCTCGACAACATCCGTGAGGGCAACCAGGGCCTGGGTTACGCCCTGCAGGTGGCCCAGCGCAGCAATCCGCAGATCGGCGGGCGCCTGGGTGGCAAGGGCAAGGACGCGGTCGAGGCCGGCGACCGTTTTCTCGAACTGGTGAAGACGCGCATCCTGGAGGCCGACTCGATCGACATCGCTCCCGAGGCGCTGTTCAAGGCCGGTACCGCTGCCATCGGCGCGGATTTCCGCCTCTATGACACGGTGCTGCCGGTGCTCGACGACATCCTTCATCAGCGCGAGGCCGCCGGCCAGAGTGGCAAGCAGTTGTCGATGATCGTCATCGGCCTGGTGCTGCTGTTGATGGCCTATCTGTTCGCCGGCTTCTATGCCGCGGTGGCCGACAGCGTGGGCGCCATCAACGCCGCTGCCCGGCGCCTGGCGGAGGGCGATCTGACCGCGCGCTGCAAGGTCCAGGTGCGTGACGAGATGAAGCAGATCGCCGACAGCTTCAACGTCATGGCGGAGCGCTTCGCCGACATCGTTTCGCGGATCAGTGGCTCGGCCCACCAGGTCGCCGCCTCTTCGGAGGAGCTGTCGGCGATCACCAGCCAGACCAGCCAGAGCATCTACGAGCAGCAGGCACAGACCGAGCAGGTGGCCACCGCCATGAACCAGATGGGTGCCACGGTGCAGGAGGTCAGCAAGAACATCAACACCACCGCCCAGGCGGTGCACGAGGCCAACAGCGAAACCGCCGAGGGGCGGCAGGTGGTCGACGACGCCGTGCAGGCCATCGAGCGCCTGGCCGGCCAGATCGAGAGCGCCGCCGAGGTCATCCATCGCCTGGAACAGGACAGCGAGAACATCAACACCGTGCTCGACGTGATCAAGGGGGTGGCCGAGCAGACCAATCTGCTGGCGCTCAACGCCGCCATCGAGGCGGCCCGCGCCGGTGAGCAGGGGCGTGGCTTCGCGGTGGTGGCGGACGAGGTCCGCACCCTGGCCGGGCGCACCCGGGAATCCACCGACGAGATCAACCAGGTCATCGAGCGCTTGCAGGCCGGCTCGCGCCAGGCGGTGGAGGTGATGAACCAGAGCCGCGAGCAGGCGCAGTCGGTGGTCGGTCAGGCGACCCAGGCCGGGACCTCGCTGGCGACCATCGCAGCCGCGGTGGCGCGAATCAACGACATGAGTTCGCAGATCGCCAGTGCGGCCGAAGAGCAGAACTGCGTGGCCGAGGAGATCAACCGCAATATCGTCAGCATCACCACCATGGCCGACCAGACCGCCGCGGGGGCCCAGCAGACCGCATCGGCCAGCGAGGATCTGTCGCGGCTCGCCGCCGAGTTGCAGGGGCTGGTGGGGGCATTCCGGGTCTGATCATGGCGCGTGGTGGGTGGCCTGCCCATCGGTAGGCGCGTTCTCCAGGCCGCGACGGGTTCGTCCTCAGAATCGCGGCCTGGAGGCCGCTCCTACCGGGCCTAGCGGTCCAATGTGTGTGTAGGAGCGGCCTCCCGGCCGCGATGGGTGTCCCGCCGAAATCGCGGCGTGGCCGCCGCTCCTACAGGGCAAGGCGGAACCTCTTGTTGTGTAGGAGCGGCCTCCAGGCCGCGATCGGGAGTACCACCGGAATCGCGGCGTGGCCGCCGCTCCTACAGGGCATGGCGGAACCTCTTGTTGTGTAGGAGCGGCCTCCCGGCCGCGATGGGTGTCCCGCCGAAATCGCGGCGTGGCCGCCGCTCCTACAGGGCATGGCGGAACCTCTTGTTGTGTAGGAGCGGCCTCCCGGCCGCGATGGGTGTCCCACCGAAATCGCGGCGTGGCCGCCGCTCCTACGCGGGGCAAGACGTCACCCCTTGTTGTGTAGGAGCGGCCTCCCGGCCGCGATCGGGTGTGCCGCCGGAATCGCGGCGTGGACGCCGCTCCTACCGGGCCTAGCGGTCCAATGTGTGTGTAGGAGCGGCCTCCCGGCCGCGATGGGGTGTCCCGCCGAAATCGCGAGGTGCGCCCCCCCCGTGCATGCAGGCAGACCGAAGGCCTGCCCCTGTTGGATCAAGTTCTGCCATCGCCTGCCGTTATCCGGGCAGTGGCCCTTTGTCCCCCCTGAAGAGACCGCATGTCTGTCGCCGCCCAAAGCAGTCTGAGAAAGGTCGCTGTCGAGGACTTGATCATCGGCATGTATGTGGCCGCGCTCGACCGCCCCTGGCTGGAGACCTCCTTCCTGTTCCAGGGCTTCCTCATCGAGAGTCACGAGGCACTGGAAGACCTCCGCCGCCAGTGCGACTACGTCTACATCGACATCGAGAAAGGCCCGCCGGCCAGCCGTTACCTGCCCGAAAGCGGTCCGCTGCTGGAAGAGGACCCCGATGCCGATGTCTTCCGCGTGCCCACCGGATACAGCAAGTACCCGGAGCGGGCCACGGTGCAGGAGGAACTGGAGTCGGCGCGTGACGCCTACCGGGCCAGCACCGAGGCCATCAGCAGCGTGCTCGACGATATCCGCGCCGGCCGCAAGATCGGCGTGGCCGCGGTGCGCGACGCGGTGCGCGACACCGTTGGCAGCGTGATCCGCAACCCGGATGCCTTCCTCTGGCTCACCCGGCTGAAGAAAAAGGACGATTACACCTACGCCCATTGCGTGGACGCCTGTGGCCTGGCGGTCGCCTTCGGCCGTCATCTGGGCTTCAGCCGGCACGAGCTGGAGAATCTGGCGATCGGCACCCTGCTGATCGACGTCGGCAAGATGAAGCTGCCGGAGGGGTTGCTGCAGAAGCCCGGCCGGCTGACGCCAGGCGAGCTTGCGCTGTTCCGGCGCCATGTCGAGTTCGGGGTGCAGATCGTCAGCGCAATGGAGGGCGCCAATCCGCTGATCGTCGATACCGTGCTGCATCACCATGAGCGCCACAATGGCAAGGGCTATCCGCAGGCGCTTCCCGGCCATCGCATCCCGGTGTTCGGGCGCATCGCCTCGATCGTCGACTGCTACGACGCCATCACCTCGGACCGGCCCTATGCGCGCGCCGTCTCATCCTATGCCGCCATCCAGAAGCTGTACGAATGGCGCGACAAGGACTTCCAGTCCGACATGATCGAACAGTTCATTCAGTGCCTGGGCGTGTTCCCGGTCGGCACGCTGGTGGAACTCAGCACCGGCGAGGTCGGCATCGTCTTCGCCCAGAACCGGGTTCGGCGCTTGCGGCCAAAGATCGTGCTGGTGCTGGATGGGGACAAGGTGGCGCTGGACTTCAATCCGGTGCTCGATCTCATCGAAAATCCGCTCGACTCTGACGGCAGGCCGATCGAGATCCGCCGCGCGCTGGAGCCCGGTGCCTATGGCGTCGAACCGCAGGATTTCTACCTTTGACGGCGCGCAGCACAGGGGCGCCGGCCGCTTGCGGCTGGCTGCCCGGGCGGGACGCGCTGCTGCAGACCCTGCAGCAGCGCCTGGCCGCCCTGCCGGCCGGCCGGTTGGGGGCGCTGGCGGTGATCAACCTGTGTGGCTTTCGGGAGATCAACGTCGGATTCGGTCACAGCGCCGGCGATCAGGTGCTGGCGGCCGTGGCGGCTTCCCTCGGTGAAGCCTTGCGCAGTGAAGACCGCCTGTTTCACATCGGCAACGACGAATTCGCCGTGCTGCTGCACGATCTTCGCCATCAGGGCATCGTCCGCCTGGCGGCCGACAGGTTGCGCGCCTCGACCCAGCTCAACCTGCACCTGCAGGGGAAGATGGTCCCGGTGCGCAGCCGCATCGGCATGGCGCTCTATCCAGAACATGGTCAGGAGGCGGCGGAGCTGCTGCGCAATGCCGATGCGGCGCTCGCCGCGGCGCGGCTCGCTGGCGCCGACTGCCGGATCTACGATCCGGAGCTGGACCGGCGCAGCGTCGCCTCTCTCGCCCTGCGCGGCGATCTGGAGGAGGCCATCCGTGAAGGGGGGCTGGAGCTCAATCTGCAGCCACAGATCGATCTGCGCAGCAACCGCCTGTCCGGTGCCGAGGCCCTGGCGCGCTGGCCGCACGAGAAGCGCGGCCTGGTCCCCCCGGACGTCTTCATCCCCATTGCCGAGCAATCGGGGCTGATCGACAGCCTGACCTTCTGGTCGCTGAACGCCGCCTTGCGCCAGTGCAGCCTCTACCGTGAGCGCTATGCCGAGGTGGCGGTGGCGGTCAATCTCTCGGCACGGGTCCTGCACGACCCGGAGGTGGTGCCGCTGATCGAACAGGCGATGAAGATCTGGAACACGGAGCCCGGCAGCCTGATCCTGGAGATCACCGAGAGTGCCATGATGGAGGATCCCAAGGCCGCCATGGAGGCCCTGCAGGCGCTGGCCGGCATCGGCGTCACCCTGTCGATCGACGATTTCGGCACCGGTTATTCCTCGCTGGCCTATCTGCGCGATCTGCCGGTGAAGGAACTCAAGATCGACAAGACCTTCGTGCAGCGCATGGCGACCCAGCCGGCCGATGCGGCGCTGGTCCGCAGCGTTGTCGATCTGGCCCACAATTTCGGTATCGAGGTGGTGGCCGAGGGCGTCGAGGACGAGCCCAGTCTCGACCTGCTGCGCACCATGGGGTGCGACTACGCCCAGGGTTTCTGGATCGCCCGGCCGATGCCGGCCGACGAGGTGCTGGAATGGATCGGGAGCACACGCTGGGCGCGGTGAGCCTGCCTCTTGCGGCGAGGCGGCCACAGCGCGATGCCGGCGGCCGACCCGATCGCGGCCTGGAGGCCGCTCCTACAATGCCTTCCGTGGATGCCGTGGTTATCGATCTTTTCGTGGGTTTCGCGGGTTTCGTGGCCATTTTCGGTTCCGCCTGGCGACGGCGGGTGATGCCATCCCCGATCGCGGCCTGGAGGCCGCTCCTACGACACATCGTGATGCTTCCCTCGGTGCGGCGGATCACGCCCGGAAGGGCAGGAAATCCGAAGTGTGGGCGCAGAATGAACGTCAGTGAATGGCGCGCCCGAGAGGGTGGGTCGGGACCGTCTGTCCTGTGGACAGACGCAGCCCGGGCCACGCCCGGAAGGGCAGGAAATCCGAAGTGTGGGCGCAGAATGAACGTCAGTGAATGGCGCGCCCGAGAGGATTTGAACCTCTGACCCCCGCCTTCGGAGGGCGGTACTCTATCCAGCTGAGCTACGGGCGCGAGGCAGCTAAGAATACCGCCTCGCCGGTGCCAGGTCCAACGCCGCTCAGGCCCGGTCGTCGAACAGGCTGCCGAGCATGTCGTTGACGGACTGGATCACCTTGGCCGAGGCAGCGACCTGCCGGCTGTTCTGCTGCAGGCCGATCAACGGCTCGACGACCCCTTCGGGTTTGTCGCTGCCGGCCTGCTCGGCGCTGGCGATCTGGGCCGCGTTGTCTCGGGCCCCGGCCAGGCCGCGCTGGATGCCGAGCAGTGCGAAGTCTGTGGCTGATCCGATCTTCATGGTTCTGATACCTCGCTTGGGAGCGCTTGGGGTGGCCGGTCACGCATAGAGGTCGATGCGCCGGCCGAGGGTCGGGTCGGGGTCTGTGTCCGTCTGCCCCTCTGACCGCTGCCGCAACTGTTCCTGCCGGGCCTCGGCCTCCATGCGGCTCGCCTGGGCCGCAACGCTGCGATCCTGGGCCGAGGGTGCGGCCGGCGCCAGGGCGGCGGCGCGCAGGGTGCGGGCCTTGCTCAGGGCCTGGTCGGGATCGCCGGGCTTGCTGGTGTCGATCTCGACCTCGCCGCCCGTGGCGTAGCGCTGGCCGTCGGGGCCGTTTTCATAGCTGAAGCGGGTGGCGCCCCGCACATATTCCCGCCCGGCGGCGCGATGCATCGCCTCATGCTGACGCACCTCCTGGTCACGGGCCTTGAGGGTCTGGACCGCGCGTTCTTCCTCGGCCGTTGGCTGCGATTCCGCATCCTCGTCCTCGCGCCTGTTCGGCCGGCGTTCATGGATCGTGGCCTGTCCCCGGCTTTGCCGGGATGCGGCCTCTGCAGCCTCGGGCGCCTGTACCGGACGGGCCGTGACCTGCTGCGGTCTTTGACCGACGGGGGTTGCCGGGGTCGGCATGAGTCCTGTCGGTGGTGGCGCGGGATGTAGGTTCATCTTCACTAACCTGTTGTTACCCATGAATAAATCATGGGAGGTGGAGGCGGTTGCCCGGGCCGCGGGCGCAGGTCAGGCTTGCCTCAGAAGCCTTAGCGGCCGCTGAATCCGGGACTTGAGGGCGGAGGGTGGTGGTTTTCCCGGACTGGTCGGGCGGCTATACTCGGCGCCCACATCTGGATCGCGCCGGGGCGGTGCGGCGATTTCGTGGTAGATAACGGAGACCTGAAGAATGATGCAACGAGTTGCAAGCCTGAGTCTGGGACGCGGCGCGGCCGCGCTGCTTCTGCTGGTCATGTCCACGGCCGGTCAGGCAGCGGACGAGATGATGCAGCAGGCGATCGAGGACAACATCCGGCCGGTCGGCACGGTGAAGGTGGCGGGCGAGAGCAGTGCCGCGGAGAGCACGGCGGCCGCTGCCCCGGCACCGGCCGCTGCAGCCGAGGCCGCCCCTGCCGCAGCGGGCGGCGCGGCGGCCGATGGCAAGCAGATCGTCACCCAGAGCTGCTTTGCCTGCCATGGCACCGGTGCTGCAGGTGCGCCCAAGATCGGCGACAAGGCCGCCTGGGCCCCGCGCATCGCCCAGGGCATGGACACCCTGTTGCAGAATGCCATCACTGGCCTGCGCGCCATGCCGCCCAAGGGCACCTGTATGACCTGTTCCGAGGCCGAGCTGAAGGCGGCCATCGAATACATGGTGTCGCAGAGCCAGTAACCGCCGGACCGGCACGCGCGGGGCGGGCGCTGTCCGCCCCCGCCTCCCACTGCTGAGACCGGCGGCCGCCGCCCTCAGGACAACAGGTTGCGCAGATTGGCCAGGTGCGCCTGGCCGCGCTCCTGGCGGGCCGCTGGATCCTGGCGGCTGCGGCCGCCCTCCCAGCAGACGTCCTCCTCGGGCAGCTCGCCGAGAAAGCGGCTGGGTTCGCTGCCCGACCATTCCCCGCCGCGCTTGCGCTTGGCCGCGAAGGTCAGGGTCAGGCTTCGCTGGGCGCGGGTGATGCCGACGTAGGCCAGGCGCCGTTCCTCTTCCAGGTTGTCCCCCTCCAGGCTGCTGCGGTGCGGCAGCAGATCTTCTTCCATTCCCACCAGAAACACGTGCGGGAACTCGAGTCCCTTGGCGGCGTGCAACGTCATCAGATGGATGCAGTCGCCGCCAGCCTCGTCCTTGCTGCGGTCGAGGATGTCCATCAGGCTCATGCGGTTGACGATGTCGCCCAGGTTGGCCTCGCCCTCCAGCTGGCCGGCGGTGCGTTCCATCCAGCCGAGCAGTTCCTCGACGTTCTGCCACTTGCGCGCCGCGGCCTCCGGGTCGCGGGTGCTGTCCTCCAGCCACTGGGCGTAGTCGATGTCGCTCAGCAGATCCTTGAACACCCGCAGCGGGTCGCCGCGTCGCGCCAGATCGGCGGTGGCGACCACCCATTCGGCGAAACGCCGCAGGCGGGCGACATAGCGGGCGCCGAGCTGCTGTTCCAGGCCAACCTCGAAACAGGCGGCGAGCAGGCTGACGCCGCGTTCCGTGGCATAGCCGCCGAGCTTCTCCAGGGTGCCGGCGCCGATCTCCCGGCGCGGCGTGTTGACCACCCGCAGGAAGGCGCGGTCGTCGTCCTCGTTGACCAGCAGCCGCAGGTAGGCGACCAGATCCTTCACTTCGCTGTAGTCGAAGAACGACATGCCGCCGCTCAGATGGTAGGACAGGCGGTGCTCGCGCAGCACCTTCTCGAAGGGGCGTGACTGGTGGTTGCCGCGGTAGAGGATGGCGAAGTCGCCGTCGCGGGCGCCGTGGGTGAACTTGTGGTGCAGGATCTCCGAGACCACCCGCTCGGCCTCGTGCTCCGGGTCGCGGCAGCGGATGATGCGCAGCGGCTCGCCATAGCCGAGCTCGCTCCACAGCCGCTTCTCGAACAGGTGCGGGTTGTTGGCGATCAGGTGGTTGGCGCACTTCAGGATGCAGCCGCTCGAGCGGTAGTTCTGCTCCAGCTTGATCACCTTGAGCCGCGGGAAGTCCTGCTGCAGCCGGTGCAGGTTCTCCGGCCGCGCGCCGCGCCAGGTGTAGATGGACTGGTCGTCGTCGCCGACCGCCGTGAACAGGCCGAGCGGGCCGACCAGCTGCCGGACCAGCTCGTACTGCGCCATGTTGGTGTCCTGGTACTCGTCGACCAGCAGATGGCGGATGCGGTTCTGCCAGCGCTCGCGGGTCTCGGCATCGCTGCGCAGCAGCAGCACCGGCTGCAGGATCAGGTCGTCGAAATCGAAGGCGTTGTAGGCCTTGAGGTGGCGCTGGTACTCGGCATAGACCTGGGCGGCGGCGAGCTGCAGGTTGTCCCCCGCCAGGGCGAGCGCCTCCTCCGGCAGCACCAGGTCGTTCTTCCAGGTGGAGATCTGCCAGCGCAGCGGGTCGGGATCGGCGGACAGCCGGGCCTTCTTCACCAGCTCGCTGATCAGGTGGCCGCTGTCCTGGCTGTCGAAGATGGAGAAGCCGGCCTTGAAACCGAGCCGGGTGTGTTCGCGGCGCAGGATGTTGAGGCCCAGGGTGTGAAAGGTGGAGACGGTCAGGCCACGGCCGCTGTTGCCGGCGAGCAGCCGGCCGACCCGCTCGCGCATCTCGCGCGCCGCCTTGTTGGTGAAGGTCACCGCGGTGATGCGCCGGGCATCGATACCCTGCTCCTGGATCAGGTAGGCGATCTTGCGGGTGATGACCCGGGTCTTGCCGCTGCCGGCGCCGGCCAGCACCAGCAGCGGGCCGTCCACGTGGCGCACGGCCTCGCGTTGGCGGGGGTTGAGGTCGGACACGGATTCAGAACGGCTGGCGGGTCATGGTGGCGGCCCATTCTACCCGCTCGTGGCGGGGCCGGGAACCGTGGCGGACGTGACGCCGGTCATGGCCGGGTTGTGACCGGCGCCGCGTCCGGGACGCCGCAGGGCACGGGAAGGCCGCGGCTGTGACCCAGGCCACGAAAATCCCTGGCAGGGGGCCGACAATGGCTTCCAGGTCCTCTACCGGAACGAGGTTTGCCATGCCTTTCAGTCGACTGCTGCTGCGTCTGGAACGGGGCCGGGCCCGTCTGGCGCAGCGTCTCTTCGCCCGTCTCCAGCGCCTGGCACAGAGTCACCCGCGCCTGCACCTGACCCTCACCCTGGGGCTGGCGCTGACGGGTTACGCCTTCCTGCTGGGTCCGCCGCTGCTGTCGGCCGCCTTCGCGGCGGCCGCCCTCGCTGCCCTGGCCGAGGGTCCGGCCGCGGCCCTGTCGCCGGCCGCGGCCGCGGCAGGGCTGGCCCTGTTCAGCCTGGCCCTGCTGCGGCTGGAGTTTCCCCGGCCGCAGGGCATCCGGCTATCGCGCCGCACCGCGCCGCGGCTGTTCGGCCTGATCGAGGAGGTGCGGCGCCAGCTGCATGCGGCACCCGTCCACCGGGTCCATGTCGACGAATCGCTGGGGGTGGAGCTGCTGCGCATCCCGCGCCACGGTCTGCCGCTGACCCATGACAACGTGCTGCTGATCGGTTACCCGCTGCTGGCCTGTTTCTCGGCGGAGCAGCTGCGCGCCCTGCTCGCCGGACGCATCGGCGAGATCTCGGTGCACAACCTGGGGGTGGTGGCCTGGCTCTGCCAGCTGCGCCAGACCTGGCTGCAGTACCGGGTCGCGGCGGCCCGTCTGGGCGGTCCCTCCGGTTTCCTGCTGCGGCTGTTCTTCGACCATTTCACGCCCCTCTATGCCCGGCTCTCGGCACCGCTGGTACGCGACCGGGAACTGCGCCGTGACCACTATGCCCTGCAACTGGTGGAGGAGGAGGTGCTGGCCGCTACCCTCAGCCTGGAGGTGGCCGCGGCCCGGTTCCTGGAGGACTACTACTGGCCGAGGATCTACCGCAGCGCGGAGCGGCTGGCCCGGCCGGGCTTCCGCGTCTATTCGAATCTCGGCGTGGTCTTCGCCGGCAAGCTGAAGGACCGCAACCCCCAGGCCTGGGTACGCGAGGCCTTCGCCCGGGCGTCCAGCGCCACGGCCGGACCCAGTCTCAGGGAACGCCTGGCGGCCCTTGGCCTGGCCGAGCCCTGGCCGCCGCGGGCGCCGGGCCGCAGCGCCGCCGAGGCCCTGCTGGAGGATGCCGGTCGGCCGCTGGCGGTGCGGCTCGAACGTCGCTGGCTGGCGCGTGAACAGGAGGGCTGGGCCTTGCGTCACCAGCGCAGCTGTTCCGAGCGGCAACGGCTGCGCCGCCTGCGCAGCCAGGCCGAGGCCGGGACGCTGCGAGGCAGCCCGGCGATGGAGTACCTCGCCCTGGTCCGCCGCCATGGCAGCGAGGCGCAGGCACGGGCGGCCGCGGAACGAATCCTGGAGCTGAATCCGGAGGATCCAGGGGTGCTGTTCGGGGTCGGCAAGTATTTCATCGGTCGGCAGGAGCCGCAGGGAGTGAAGCTGCTGGAGCAGGCGATGGCGCTGGACAAGCGCTGTGTCTCGGCCGCCTGCCGGCTGATCTCGGGCTTCGTGATCAGGACCCGCAACCAGCCGGCGCTGCGCCAGTATGTCGCGCAGGTGATCCACGGCCCCGACCGACGGCTGACGGGCTAGCTGTATATGGCATCAGCCCCCGGATGATGGCTGGCTGGACCCGCCGGGGATCGCGGCCTGGAGGCCGCTCCTACGGGGCATGGCGGCACCCTGGTAGGAGCGGCCTCCAGGCCGCGATATCCGGGCTAGATGCCGAACAGGGTGGTCAGGGTATCGTCGAAGGCGTGTGCCGCCTCGCGGATGGCGCCATCCAGCATGCCGCGGTCGAGCCGGGCCTGCGCCCAGCAGGAGGGCCGGATGCGGTCCAGCAGGGGGGTGGGCCGGCCATCGTTGAGGGGCTCGGGGTTGAGGAAGGCGTCGTAGGGGTCGTAGTGGGGACGGGCGCAGCTCGCTTCCAGCCGTTCCAGTTCCCCGGTGGCGGCATCGGCGACCTGCAGCAGGGCCGCCTCCAGGCCCGGCGGCGGCGCCAGTTCCGGCTGATGATGGAAGCGTACCGCCTCGCGCAGCGTCAGCGGCAATTGCCAGGCCAGCAGCAGCTCGGCGCCCAGCTCGGCGTGATCGAAGCCGAGCTGCTCGCGTTCCGCATCGATCACCTCCATGCCATGTTCGATCTCGGCCAGCACCGCGCCCATGGTCTCCGGCAGCCGGCTGCAGAGCAGCAGCTGTCCGATGTCGTGCAGCAGGCCGCCGATGAACAGCCGTTCGCAGTGCAAGACGCTGGCGCGGCGGGCCAGGGCCCGGGCCAGCAGGCCGCAGAACAGGCTGTGACGCCAGAACTCGACCAGGGTGACCCGTGCGAGGGGCAGCCGTTCGAAGACCTCGGCCGCGGAGCTGGCCAGGGCCAGGCTGCGCAGGGCCTCGATGCCGACCAGCTGCAGGGCGCGGCTCAGGGTGTCGATGCGGGCCGGGAAGCCGTAGAAGGCGCTGTTGACCAGGCGCAGCAGGCGTGCGCTGAGGGCCGCATCCTGGGCCACCAGTTCACCGAACTCGGCCGGCATGCAGTCGGGGTCGTCGGCCATCTGCTGGATGCGCAGGCAGACCTCCGGCAGCGACAGCAGCTCCAGGTTGTCGCGTACCAGGTCGGCAGCGCGTCTCACCGGTTGCTCACTCTCCAGGGGCCGGGCTGGGACCTCCGCCAGCGCATCGCCTGCCGCTTCAGGCATCGGCCTCGCTCACGGCCGCGAGCAGCGCCTCCCGGGTATCGCTCCCGGCCAGGGCCCGGGCGATGCGGTTGAAGGCAGTGGCGGCCACTTCCGGGTGGGTGGTGAAGGTGGTCAGCCGCTCGTACTTCCAGCCGGCCGCCTTCAGTGCCTGGGCCATGAACTCCATGCCCTCCAGACCGTTGCCGCCAAGCTGGATGAGCGCCTTCTCGATCTGCTGGTGGGGCAGGAGATCACAGGTGATGCGGCAGAAATCGTCCGCCTCCACTTTGTCGAAGGTCTTGTCCATTGTGTGCGCCATCCTTTTTGTAGCTGTTGGTTCCACATGCCCTGTCGGCCGTTTTCGCCGGGGCTTGACCCCCGGCGGACCAAAGGGGCAAGCCCGCATATTGCGCGAATAGGCACAAAGTGTAACAGGGCACAATTGCTCGCATAGGGAATTACTGCCTTGATAAATATCGAAAAATTACGCATTCAAGGCACGCCTTCGTGCAATATGCGGGCAAGGCCTCTGTCGGGGAAGGGTTTTGCCTGGTGGGGCGGGCTGCCCATGAGCCAAGGCGTGTGCCGTGGGCCGGGCTCACCGGGGGGCAGAATGGGGGGCGTCCTTGTACCTCGATCGCGGCCAGGAGGCCGCTCCTACCGCATTCTGTCGCCATGCACCGTAGGAGCGGCCTCCAGGCCGCGATTGGGCGGCTTCTCCGTGGGGTGATGCCCGCTATATTTGCTACGATCGCCCAAGTCCAACAGCCTGCTAGAATGGAAGTCCGTCGAATGCCCCGGAGCCGGCCATGAAGATCAGTATCATCAGCGGCAGCCACCGCGACCCCTCGCAGAGCATGAAGGTGGCGCGTTTCATCGAGCAGCGCCTGCGCGACAAGGGGCTTTGCGACCAGACCTGGCTCTATGCCCTGGCCAACAACCCCCTGCCGCTCTGGGACCAGGGGGTGTGGGACGGGGACGAGGACTGGACGCGCCGGCTGGACCCACTGCACGCCGAGTTGCGCAGCAGCGACGGTTTCGTGATCGTCACCCCCGAGTGGCACGGCCAGGTGCCGGCCGGGCTGAAGAACTTCTTCCTGCTCTGCGGCGCCACCGAGCTGGGTCACAAGCCGGCGCTGATCGTCAGCGTCTCCTCGGCGGATGGCGGGGCCTATCCGGTGGCCGAGCTGCGCATGAGCAGCTACAAGAACAACCGCTTGTGCTACATCCCCGAGCAGGTCATCGTGCGCCACGTCGAGTCGGTGCTGAACGAGGACCCGGCCGCCAACGATCCGCAGGCCGACCCCTATTTCCGGGCGCGCATCGACTGGGCGCTGGGCATCCTGCGCGAGTATGCCCTGGCCCTGCGCCAGGTGCGAAAGAGCGGCGTCACCGAGAGCGAACAGTTCCGCAACGGCATGTAGCGGTTGCCGCTGGGCTGGTGGCGGGCCTACTCCGCTGTCTCCAGCATCTCGGACAGCTCCAGCCAGCGGGCCTCGGCGGCTGCCAGGCGGCGGTCGTTGTCTGCCTTGTCGAGCAGCAGCTGCTGCAGTTCGGCCTTGGCCGCCTCGGCGTAGAGCTCAGGATCGGCCAGCCGGGCCTCCAGGGTCTCGCGTTGCCGGCCCAGGGCCTCCATCTCCGCCTCCAGTTGTTTCAGCTCCCGGTTGAGCGGCGCCAGCCGCTGGCGGCGTTCCGCCTCGGCGCGGCGCTGCTCGCGGCGCGAGCCGCCCGGACTCGATGCCGGGGTGCGGCTGACCGCGGACGCGGGCCGGCTGCCGGCCAGCCAGTCGCGGTAATCGTCGAGGTCGCCGTCGAAGGGCGTGGCGTGGCCGTCGTCGACCAGCAGCAGCTGGTCGCAGACGGTGCGCAGCAGGTGGCGGTCGTGCGACACCACCACCAGGGCACCCTCGAAGTCCTGCAGGGCCAGCTCCAGGGCCAGACGCATCTCCAGGTCGAGGTGGTTGGTGGGCTCGTCGAGCAGCAGCAGGTTGGGACGCTGGTAGACCAGCAGCGCCAGTACCAGGCGCGCCTTCTCGCCGCCGGAGAAGGGGGCCACCGGCGCCAGCGCCTGCTCGCCGGAGAATCCGAAGCCGCCCAGGAAGTCGCGCAGCGCCTGTTCGCCGGCCGCGGGGTCGAGGCGCTGCAGATGCTCGACCGGGCTCAGTTCCGGCCGCAGCTGTTCCAGCTGGTGCTGGGCGAAGTAGCCGACCCGCAGCTCGGGGGCGGCAATGCGTTGCCCGGCGAGAGGTACGAGCTCGCCGGCCAGCAGCCGGGTGAGCGTGGACTTGCCGGCGCCGTTGCGGCCGAGCAGGCCGAGCCGGTTGCCCGGTCCGAGGCTGAGGTTCAGGCCTTCCAGCACCGGCTGGTCGGCGTAGCCGGCGGCGGCATCCTCCAGGCGCAGCAACGGATTGGGTGGCCGGCCGGCGCCCTGGAAGCGGAAGCGGAAGGGCGAGTCGATGTGCGCGGCGCTGATCTTTTCCAGCCGTGCCAGGGCCTTGAGCCGGCTCTGCGCCTGGCGGGCCTTGCTGGCCTTGGCGCGGAAGCGGGCGATGAACTGCTGCACCTGGGCGACCTCGCGCTGCTGGCGTTCGAAGGCCGCCTGCTGCTGGGCCAGGCGTTCGGCACGGGCCGCCTCGAAGTCGGAGTAGCCACCGCGGTAGAGTTCGATGCCCTGGTGCTCGATATGGGCGATGGCGTTCACCACCCGGTCGAGCACGTCGCGGTCGTGGGAGATCAGCAGCAGGGTGCCGGAATAGCGGCGCAGCCAGTCCTCCAGCCAGAGCACGGCATCCAGGTCGAGGTGGTTGGTGGGCTCGTCGAGCAGCAGCAGGTCGGAGCGGCACATCAGCGCCTGGGCCAGGTTGAGGCGCATCCGCCAGCCGCCGGAGAAGCTGCCCACCGGCTGACCGTGCTGGGTCTCGGCAAAGCCCAGGCCGGCGAGCAGCTGGGCCGCGCGGCTGCGTGCGCTGTAGCCGTCGATGGCCTCGTAGCGGGCGTGCAATTCGGCCAGCCGGCCGCCCTCCAGGCTGGTGTCCTCCAGGGCATGGCTGAGGTGGGTCCACTCGGTGTCGCCCTCCAGCACGTAGTCGATGGCCGGGGTGTCCACCGCCGGGGTCTCCTGGCGCACGCTGGCGATGACCCAGCCGGCCGGCAGCCGGCAGTCGCCGGCATCCGGCTGCAGCTCGCCGCGGATCAGCGCGAACAGGCTGCTCTTGCCGGTGCCGTTGCGGCCGGTCAGCCCGACCCGCTGGCCGGGATGGATGCGCAGGCTGACGTCGGACAGCAGCAGCCGGGGGCCGCGGCGCAGGGAGAGGTGGTGCAGTTCGAGCATGGACGGGACAGTCTAGGGCCTGTTAACACTAACCAAATGGGCTCTGCCGGGACTCTTTTTTCGTCCAGCAAGGCAGAATGAGCGAGGTGTAGTCAGTCTGCATGAGCGAATGATAACGCCGCTGGGCGGGAAAAGAGCCCCAGCCCTCCGGGTTGCGCCTGAAAAAGCGCCGCTCCGCGTTGCTCGTCGTTCATTTGGCGTCACCAAACCTCTCTCCTCGCGCCTTGATTGGCGCTTTTTCAGGCGCAACAGAGTCCATTGGTTAGTGTTACTAAGACAAACGATAACAAAGCCTCATTCAGAGCTTGCCAGGCGCCCCGGATCAAGGCGTGCCCCGCAGGGAATGGCCCGCCCTTGCCAAGGGGTACAACGCAGAGCCGGGGCGCCTGGCAAGCTCCCTGCGGGCGGGCCTCTGGACGGCCATCCGCAGGTTGCCATGGCTTGACAGGGAATCACCCTGCCGGCGCCATTGCGCCTTGCGGGCTGATCGTCCAGAGACCCGCTGAATGAGGCTTTGTTATCGTTTGTCTTAGTAACAGGCCCTAACATTCTTTACTTTTCGGTGGGATTTCTAAGGCTGCGGGGAGGCGGTCCGCGCCGGCGCCGAATTCCGGCAGAAAACCGGGGTTTGCATTCCGCTGCCAAATGCCCGAGCCTGTGCGGCCCGAAACAACCACTGGTACGGCAGGCGAGACCCATGAACGAACAGAGCGACGTCTTCGAACCGCGCAACGACATCGAGCGGCAGCTGCTGGCGGCCCAGGCCGGGGAGCGTTCCGCCGAGGCCTTCATGGAGGATCTGCTGGCAGCCCAGCTGTTCATGCCCGTGGAGGAGGATTCCACCGGCATCAAGGGCCTGCAGAAATCCACCCAGGCCCGGCCGCTGACCCTGGAGTCCGAGGACGGCCTGCAGGTGCTGATCCTGTTCACCAGCCCGGAACGGGCCAAGCGCTTCGTGGCCGAGGTGCCCGGCGACTACGGCGGGGGGCTGCTGGCGGATTTCAGCTGGATCCTGCAACGGGTCGGCAGCGGCGTGGCCATCGCCATCAACCCCGGCTGGTCGGCCGGCATCGATCTCGATCCGGAGACGGTGCAGCAGCTGCGTGCCCGGGTGGACGCGGAGGTGGACGAGTGAGCCACGCCGGCGACTTCGAATTCATCGACAGCCACGCGGCGCTGGCCGACTTCTGCCGGCAGCTGGCCGGTGCAGAGTGGATCGCCCTGGACACCGAATTCCTCCGCGAGCGGACCTTTTATCCCCAGCTCTGCCTGCTGCAGGTGGCGACGCCCGGGGCCATCGCCTGCATCGACCCCCTGGCCATCGACGACCTCGAACCGCTGCATGCCCTGCTCTACGATCCGGCCATCACCAAGGTGCTGCATGCCGCGCGCCAGGACATGGAGATCTTCTATCACCTGCGGGGCGCCGTGCCCGCGCCACTGTTCGACACCCAGATCGCGGCGCCGCTGCTCGGCCATGCCGACCAGATCGGTTACGGCAACCTGGTCCGCGAGCGGCTCGGGGTCAGCCTGGGCAAGGCGCATACCCGCACCGACTGGAGCCGGCGTCCCCTGTCGCACGATCAGCTGCAGTACGCGGCCGACGATGTGCGCTACCTGGCCGAACTGTACCCGGCGATGCGTGACGAGCTGGCCTCGCGCGGGCGACTCGAGTGGCTGGCTGCCGACTTCGCGGCCCTCGCCGCGCCCGAGACCTACCGCATGGAACCGACCGAGGCCTGGCGCCGCAACAAGGGGGCCGGCAAGCTGAAGGGGGCTGCCCTGTCGGTGTTCCAGTCGCTCTGTGCCTGGCGCGAGGCCGAGGCCCAGCGCCGCGACCGGCCGCGCAAGTGGCTGTTGCCGGACGATGTGATGCTCAGCCTGGCGCGGCTCAAGGTGCAGTCGGTGGCCGATCTCGGCCGGGTGCGCGGCCTGCCGAAGGGGATCATCGAGCGTGATGGCGAGGCGCTGCTGGCGCTGATCGAGACGGCCAGGACACGCCGGCCCGAGCCGCTGCCCGCCGGCGAGCGTCCGCCGCCACTCTCCGCCGGTCAGGAGGCGGCCGCCGATCTGCTGATGGGCGTGCTGCGCCTGATCGCCGCCGGGAACCAGCTCAACCCCGGGGTCATCGCCGGCCGCAAGGCTGTCGAGCAGCTGGTGCGCGGCGAGCGTGAACTGCCGCTGCTGCAGGGCTGGCGGCGGGCGATGGCAGGCGACATCCTGCTGGCGGTGTTGCGCGGTGAACGTGGCGTGCGCATCGAGCAGGGCGCGCTGCGTCTGGACTGAGGGCCTTGCCCCGGTGCCTTCCGCCCAGCCCGGATATTGCGTCAGGCCCCCGGATGATGGCGTGGCTGGACCCGCCGGGGATCGCGGCCTGGAGGCCGCTCCTACCATGGTGCCGCCATGCCCCGTAGGAGCGGCCTCCAGGCCGCGATAGAGGAAGCGCCTGGGCGGGACGATCGTATCGATCGCGGCCTGGAGGCCGCTCCCACGGACAAAGGGTCCGCCATGCCCCTGTAGGAGCGGCGTCCACGCCGCGATAGAGGAAGCGCCTGGGCGGGACGATCACATCGATCGCGGCCTGGAGGCCGCTCCCACGGACAAAGGGTTCTGCCATGCCCCTGTAGGAGCGGCGTCCACGCCGCGATAGAGGAAGCGCCTGGGCGTCGATCATATCGATCGCGGCCTGGAGGCCGCTCCCACGGACAAAGGGTTCTGCCATGCCCCTGTAGGAGCGGCGTCCACGCCGCGATAGAGGAAGCGCCTGGGCGGGTCGATCGTATCGATCGCGGCCTGGAGGCCGCTCCCACGGACAAAGGGTCCGCCATGCCCCTGTAGGAGCGGCGTCCACGCCGCGATAGAGGAAGCACCTGGGCGGGATGATCGTATCTCGCGGCCTGGAGACCGCTCCTACCATGGTGCCGCCATGCCCCGTAGGAGCGGCCTCCAGGCCGCGATAGAGGAAGCGCCCGGGGCGGGTCGGCCGCCTCAGCTGCGGATGCCCACACCCCGGTTGAGCAGGCCGAGGGCGAAGCCGAACATCACCACGATGAAGCCGATGACGATGGCGTAGGAGAGGCCGACGTCGATGTCGCTGACCCCGAGCATGCCGTAGCGGAAGCTGTTGATCATGTAGAGGATGGGGTTGGCCAGCGAGACCTGCTGCCAGAAGCCGGGCAGCATGTCGATGCTGTAGAAGATGCCGCCGAGGTAGGTCAGCGGGGTGAGCACGAAGGTGGGGATGATGGAGATGTCGTCGAAGCTCTTGGCGTAGACGCCGTTGATCAGGCCGCCGATGGAGAACAGGATGGCGGTCAGCAGCACCATGCTCAGGGCGACGGCCGGGTGCTCCACCTGCAGCGGGCTGAAGAAGGCGGCGGTCAGGGTCACCGCGGCGCCTACCGTCAGGCCGCGGGCCACGCCGCCGGCGATGAAGCCGGTGAGGATCAGGTAGTTCGGCACCGGCGCGACCAGCATCTCCTCGATGTGACGCTGGAACTTGGAACCGTAGAAGGACGAGACCACGTTGGCGTAGGAGTTGGTGATCACCGACATCATGATCAGGCCGGGGACGATGTAGTCCATGTAGCGGAAGCCGGCCATGTCGCCGATCTGCGAGCCGATCAGGTTGCCAAAGATGATGAAGTAGAGCGCGGTGGTGATCACCGGCGGCAGCACGGTCTGCACCCAGATGCGGATGTAGCGCAGCACCTCGCGGATGAGGATGGTCTGGAAGGCGATGTATTTCTCGCGCGGCGTCATCCGGATGCCCCGCAGCAGCCGTTGTTGTCCTCCACCAGATTCATGAACAGCTGCTCCAGGCGGTTGCTCTTGTTGCGCATGCTCAGCACCTCGATGCCCTGGCGGCTCAGCGCCTCGAACAGCTGGTTGAGGCTGCATTCCCGGGAGACATCGACCTCCAGGGTCAGCGGGTCGATGCGCTGCAGGCGGTAGCCCTCGACCTCGGGTGTCGCCTCGATGGGTTCACGCAGGTCGAGGACGAAGGTCTCGGTGTGCAGCTGGTTGAGCAGCGCCTTCATGCTGGTGTTGTGGATCAGTTCGCCGTGATCGATGATGGCGATGTTGCGGCACAGGCTCTCGGCCTCTTCCAGGTAGTGGGTGGTGAGGATGATGGTGGTGCCCTGCTGGTTGATGCGGCGCATGAACTGCCACATCGAGCGGCGGATCTCGATGTCCACCCCGGCGGTGGGCTCGTCGAGGATCAGCAGTCTTGGCCGATGCACCAGGGCGCGGGCAATCATCAGCCGGCGTTTCATGCCGCCCGAGAGGTTGCGCGCCATGCTGTGGCGCTTCTCCCAGAGGCCGAGTTCGCGCAGGCAGGCCTCGGCGCGCTCGAAGGCCTGGCGCCGGGGGATGCCGTAGTAGCCAGCCTGGTTGACCACCACCTCGATCACCGGTTCGAAGACGTTGAAGTTGAATTCCTGCGGCACCAGCCCGATGCAGCTCTTGGCCGCGGCCAGCTCGCGGTCGGTGTCGTGGCCGAACACCTCGATGCGGCCGCTGCTCTTGTTGACCAGCGAGCAGACGATGCCGATGGCGGTCGATTTGCCGGCGCCGTTGGGACCGAGCAGGGCGAAGAAGTCGCCCTCGGCCACGTCCAGGCTGATGCCCTTCAGGGCCTCGAAGCCGTTGGCGTAGGTCTTGCGGAGGTCGCGGATGGAGAGGGCCGGGGTCATGCGGCTGGGCTGGGTTCCTGTGGCGCGGATCGTTCAGGGGCCGCAAGTTTAGCACAGCGCCCGCGGCTTCCCGCCGCACGCCGGGTGGGGGATTGGCGCGCCGGGGGCGCCCCGCGCGCCCGGCCTGACAGCCGCATATAGCATCAGGACCCCGGATGATGGCGCGCCTGGACCCGCCGGGGATCGCGGCCTGGAGGCCGCCCCTACGGGGCATGGCGGCACCCTGGTAGGAGCGGCCTCCAGGCCGCGATCGAGGTGGCATCACCCGCCGTTGACGGAAACGGCGATGGCCACGAAAGCCGCGAAACCCACAAAAAAGATTGATGGCCACGGAATCCACGGAAAAACACGGAAGCTTCCTGGCTGCTGCGGGCTAGCCCACCTTCGGCAGGTGGCGCAGGGCGTCCTCGATGGCTTCCTCCGGGTACTCGAAGTCCTCCAGTTCGCCGTTGAAGTACTTGTCGTAGGCCGCCATGTCGAAGTGGCCGTGGCCGGAGAGGTTGAAGAACAGGGTCTTGGCCTCGCCACTCTCCTTGCAGCGCAGGGCCTCGTCGATGCAGGCACGGATCGCGTGGTTGGATTCCGGTGCCGGGATGATGCCCTCGCAGCGGGCGAACTGCACCCCGGCCTCGAAGGTGGCGATCTGCGGCACGGCGACGGCCTCGACCAGACCCTCGTGGTAGAGCTGCGAGACCAGGGCCGAGTCCCCGTGGTAGCGCAGCCCGCCGGCGTGGATGCCGGGCGGCATGAAGTCGTGGCCCAGGGTGTACATCTTCAGCAGCGGGGTGAGGCCGATGCTGTCGCCGAAGTCGTAGGCATAGTGGCCCCGGGTCAGGGTCGGGCAGGAGCTGGGCTCCACCGCCACCAGCCGCAGTTCGCGGCCGGCCGCCTTGTCGGCGAAGAAGGGGAAGGCAACGCCGCCGAAGTTGGAGCCGCCGCCGCAGGGTGCGAAGATCACGTCCGGATAGTCGTCGATCTTCTCGAACTGTTTCTTCGCCTCCAGACCGATCACCGTCTGGTGCAGCAGCACGTGGTTGAGCACCGAGCCCAGGGCGTAGTTGGTGTCCTCGCGTGAGGCCGCCTCCTCCACCGCCTCGGAGATGGCGATGCCTAGGGAGCCCGGCGATTCCGGATGCTCGGCGAGGATCTGCCGGCCGGCCTGGGTGCGGTCGCTGGGACTGGCCAGCACCTCGGCACCCCAGGTGTGCATCATCGAGCGGCGGAAGGGCTTCTGCTGGTAGCTGACCTTGACCATGTAGACCCGCACCTCCAGGCCGAACATCTGTCCGGCCAGGGCCAGGGAAGAGCCCCACTGGCCGGCACCGGTCTCGGTGGCCAGGCGGCGAATGCCCGCCTCGCGGTTGTAGTAGGCCTGGGCAACGGCGGTGTTGGGCTTGTGCGAGCCGGCCGGACTGACGCCCTCGTATTTGTAGTAGATCCGCGCCGGGGTGCCCAGTGCCTGCTCCAGCCGGTGGGCGCGGAACAGCGGGCTGGGGCGCCACAGGCGGTAGGCCTCGCGCACCGGCTCCGGGATGGGGATCCAGCGCTCGGCGGAGACCTCCTGTTCGATCAGCGCCATGGGGAAGATGGCGGCCAGCGCCTCGGGGCCGATCGGCTGGCCGTCCGGCCCCAGTGGTGGTTGTGGCGGGTTGGGCATGTCGGCGACCACGTTGTACCAGTGGTCGGGGATGTCGGTCTCGTCGAGCAGGATCTTGGTCTGGGACATGGGGGGTTCCTCCGCTGTTGTTGTTGTCCGGTCGCCCTATCTAAGGAGCGACAGCAGTGCGGCGCCTTGATCCAGGTCTGGAAAGCGGTGCCGCGCGTGGTCGCCGGTGACGGGATTCAGTCGCTGTTCAGTTTGTTCCCGCTAGGCTGTCTCCAACACTGAAGGGTAGCTGTTGTACCCCGTCGAACGGAAGGAGACACGCCATGAACAAAATGAAGAAGACATTCATCGCCCTGTTCGCCGGCCTCACACTGGCCAGTGCCATGCTGCCTGCCGAGGCCGGTCCGCGCGGCCGCCACCACGGCTTCAGCGACTATGCCACCGTGGTCGGGGTGGAACCGATCGTGAAATACGTGCGCGTCGCCGTGCCGCGGCAGGAGTGCTGGGACGAGGCCGTGCCGGTGTACCAGGCCGACGACTACCGCTCGGCCACGCCGATGATTCTCGGCGGCATCATCGGTGGTGTCATCGGTCACGAGATGGGCAAGGGGCGGGGCAAGGACGCCGCCACCATTGCCGGCACCATCCTCGGGGGTTCCATCGGCCGCGACATCGGCTATCGGGACCGGCCACCGGCCTACGACAGCGAGGTTCGCCGCCGCTGCCGGACCGTCAACGACTACGAAGAAGAGGAAAGGGTCGAGGGTTATCGGGTAACCTATCGCTATCAGGGACGGGAATTCACGACCCGCATGGCCAGCCGTCCCGGCCGCCGGTTGCGCGTGCGGGTCACGGTGGAACCCGACTTCTGAGGCGGCCGGGGCTGTGACGACGAGGAGCACCATGCGTTCGATGATCCCCCTGATGCTGGGCTTGCTGCTGGCCCTGCCGCCGGCGGTCGTGCTGGCCCGGCCCGATTCGCCGCCGGGACGGGCCGTTGCGCCGCGCCAGGCGGAGGCTGGCCTGGCCGAGGCGGTGCGGCGCGCCGAGCGGCGCAGCGGTGGTCGGGTGCTGAGCGCGGAACGCCGCCTGCGCGACGGCCGCCCCTGGTACCGGATCAAACTGCTGACCCCGGACGGTCGGGTGCAGGTGCTCTGGCTGGAGGCGCGCTGATGCGGTTGCTGCTGGTGGAGGACGAGGCGGCGTTGCGCGAGCAGCTGGCCGAGCGGCTGCGGGCGGCCGGCTACGCCGTGGACCTGGCCGCCGACGGCGAGGAGGGGCTCTATCTGGCCCGCGAGTATCCGCTGGACATCGCCGTGATCGATCTCGGGCTGCCCGGCCTGTCCGGGCTGGAGATCATCCGTCGTCTGCGGGCCGAGGGCCGCGACCTGCCGATCCTGATCCTGACCGCCCGCGGCCGCTGGCAGGACAAGGTGGAAGGCCTGGAGGCCGGCGCCGACGACTACCTGGTCAAGCCCTTCGAGGTCGAGGAACTGTTGGCCCGGCTACGCGCCCTGCTGCGGCGCAGCGGCGGCTGGGCCTCGCCCCGGCTGCGCTGCGGCCCCATCGAGCTGGACACCGGCAGCCAGCAGGTCAGCGTCGACGGTCGGCCGGTGGAGCTGACTGCCTACGAGTACCGCACCCTGGAATACCTGATGCTGCACGCCGGCGAGGTGGTGTCCAAGACCCGACTCACCGAGCATCTCTATGAGCAGGACTACGACCGGGACAGCAATGTGATCGAGGTGTTCATCGGCCGCCTGCGGCGCAAGCTGGATCCGGACGGCAGCCTGGCGCCGATCGAGACGGTGCGCGGCCGCGGCTATCGCTGCGCGCTGGGGCGCGATCCGGCCTGATGCTGTCGCTGCGGGCTCGCCTGCTGCTTGCCGCCCTGCTGGTGCTGGTCACCTTCATGGGCCTCACCGGCCTGGCCCTGGACCGCGCCTTCCGCACCAGTGCCGAGCAGGCGGTGCGCAGCCGGCTACAGGCCAGCCTGTACGGTCTGCTGGGCGTGCTGGACCTGGACGAGCAGGGGCGCCTGCTGGTGCCGCGAACTCTCCCCGAACCGCGTTTCGAACAGCCGGATTCCGGTCTCTACGCCCAGCTCACGGCGCCGGACGGCCGCGTGCTGTGGCGCTCTCACTCGGCCCTGGAGCGGCGCTTCCCGGTGTCCGCCGTTCCCCCTGGCGAGCGCCGCTTCCAGCGCGTCCCGGCCCCGGGGGGTGGTCTGTTCCGCCTCGACCTGGGGCTGGTCTGGGACTATGCGCCCGGTGCCGCGCGGCGCTTGACGGTGAGCGTCGCCGAGTCGGCCGAGGCCTACGAGCAGGAGGTGGCGGCCTTCCGCCGCAGCCTCTGGCTGTGGCTGGGGGCGGCCGGTGCGCTGCTGCTGCTGGTGCAGCTCGGGGTGCTGGGCTGGGGCTTGGCGCCGCTGCGTGCCGTGGCCGCCGGGGTGGCCCGGGTGCAGGCCGGTCGCCAGGAGCGCCTCGGCGGGCGCTATCCCCGCGAGCTGCAGGCGCTGACCGACAACCTGGATGCCCTGATCGCCGCCAACCGCCGCCAGCTGGCGCGTTACCGCGATGCCCTGGCCGATCTGGCGCACAGCCTGAAGACGCCGCTGGCGGTGCTGCGCGGCGCGGCCCGCGAGCACGCCGGGTCGCCCCTCGCCGCGGTGGTGGAGGAGCAGTCAGCGCGCATGGGGCAGATCGTCGACTACCAGCTGCAGCGGGCGGCCACCGCCGGGCAGGGCGCACTGCGCCCGCCGTTGCGCCTGCGCCCGGTGCTGGAACGGCTCTGTGCCAGCCTGGACAAGGTGCATGCCGACCGGGGTCTGCGCTGCGAGCTGGAGGTGGCGGCGGAGCTGCAGTGCGCGCTGGACGAGGGCGACCTGTTCGAGCTGGCCGGCAACCTGCTGGAGAATGCCTACAAGTGGGCACGCGGCCGGATACGCCTGCAGGCGGGTCTGGAGGATGGCCGGTTGCGGCTGGTGGTGGAGGACGACGGGCCCGGCATTCCGGAGACCGAGGTCGAGGCGGTACTGGCGCGCGGCCGGCGCGCCGATCAGTCGGTGCCGGGGCACGGCATCGGCCTGGCAGTGGTCAAGGACATCGTCGAGGCCTATCAGGGCCGGTTGGAGATCGGCCGCAGCGAACTCGGCGGGGCGCGGCTGGAACTGGAGCTGGAGGTGGGGTAGGGGGGCAGAATTCAGAATTCAGGAGTCAGAAGTCAGAAGTCAGAAGTCAGAAGAGAGAGTGTAGGAGCGGCCTCCAGGCCGCGATGCGGCGCAAAACGCCGCCATGGAATCCAGAATCCAGAAGCTAGAAGCTGGAGGTCAGGAGTCGTCCTGCTCCATCAGTGTGTCGAGCCTGCCTTCCATGTGCAGCTCGGTCAGCTCGTTGAAGCCGCCGATCCAGCGACCGTCGATGCTGATCTGTGGCACGGTGCGGGCGCCTTCGGTGAGGGTGGCGAACTCGCGCAGCGCGGCACGGTCGAGATCGATGCGCACTTCCTCGAAGGGGATACGCCACTTGTCGAGCAGCGCCTTGGTCTTTTCGCACACCGGACAGATGCCGGTGCTGTAGAGTTTGAGTCGTGCCATCGCGAATCTCTTCCGGGCCGGCCTTCCATTAACCCGGCAACTAATTGCCAAGTTAATATTATCCTGCGCTGAAGAGGGAATTGCGAGGGGCGGGGAAAGAGGCGCTTCAGTTGTCTGACGGTGACTGACAGGGTTGCCAGCTGCCACCGAAGTCGATCAGATCCTGTTCGGTCAGGCGGCGGTTGACGTAGAGACGGTCCAGCGTCTCCTGTTCAAGCGATTGCGCCACGCCCTCGGCATCCAGCCACTGCCACTGGCCATGGATCACCAGCTGGAAGAGGGTGACCATGATGTCGTCGAGCCGAATGGCATGCTGGCGTGCCAGTTGCCGCAGGTCGTCCAGGCGCAGCGGCCGGTCCAGCCGCTGGCAGGTCTCGCGGGCCAGGCCTTCCAGCGCAATGTCCCATTTCGGTATCTCGAACTCGTCACTCATCGGCGCTTCCCCCTCGGCTGTCTTGGTTCCCCCCTGTGTCGAGCTGGCTGGGCATTTCTTGAGCGCGACGTTCAACGGCTAACCCGGATATTGCACCAAGGCAGGCTCCGTGGGCCGGGGTGGCAGGATGGCGCGGTACCCCTTGCGCCTCGATCGCGGCCTGGAGGCCGCTCCTACGACAACATATTGTGCCGCCATGCCCCGTAGGAGCGGCCTCCAGGCCGCGATCGGGGGATCCACGGCGGGCAATGCCCGGAGTCAATCGAACAGGCACAAACCGTAACCCGCCCAGAGGGCTTTTCATGGCCATATCGTCTCGTATAGTCATCGAGTGCTGCGCGTTCCTCATCTGTAACCCGCCCAGAGGGCTTTTCATGGCCATATCGTCCCTGTATTACAGCACGAACCTCCTTCATGCGCGCCGCCTTGGTGCAATATCCGGGCTAACCGGGTGATGGCACGGATGAACGTGTTCCTCCGCATGCCTTCTTGTAGCGACAGCCTCGATACAGGCGATTCTTCGTGGCCTTGCTGCATGATCCGTGGAGGTCGCCTGCATGGCTGCGTGCAGGCACCCCCTCGGGAAACATACGCTGCCCGTCGGGAGCCGGGCATGATCTGGATCAGGAGGGGCGGGAAATCCCCTTCAGTCGAGCCACTCGGCGAGATAGTAGAGGTATTGCCCCTCGGAGGACTTGGACGGGCCGATCACCTGGGCAGCATAGCGTCGCGCCTCGGGATCGGCGGCCTGGCGCGCCGCCTCGGCCGATGCCATGAGCTGCACGCAGCTGGCCGGAAAGCGCTTGCGGCTGCGGCGTGGCACATAGACCACCGCGTAGCGCAGTTCCGAGACGCGGGTCTCAGGATCGGGGGGGACGAAACCCTTCAGGCGCATGAGGCAGCCCCCGGTCGCTGCCGGGAAGCGGCAGGTCGAGGATCACGGCGGCGATGGCCGGCAACGGGGCGGCCACCACGACGGTCTGGGATGATGGGGTGGCATTCGTGCGGGAGCATGGGGAAATCTCCTCTGGCGGCGGACCGATTGTGGCACGACCGGTGGCGGCCGCAAAGCGGTGTGCCGTTCAGGGTGATGGCTGGCGGAGGATCACGGCCGGGCCGCTACCGCTGGCGGCCGGTGCGCTGTCCCTCCCCTCCGTCGCCTCGCGGTGGATCTTCTTCAACAGTACCTGGAGCTTGCCCGGATCGGTGTCGCCGCGTTCGATGCGGCGCAGGGCCATGGCCGAGTAGCCGCCGATCGCCGCCAGCCGCCGGCCGAGCGTCTCCTCCGCCGTGGCCGGCTGGCGCTGCAGCCGGGCGGGGGCCGTCCAGCGGGGTGCCTCGTCCTCCGCTTGGGCCGGTGTCGCGGCGGGGCGGGGGCGATCGGCCGCAGGGGCGGTCGGCCGCATATCCAGCGCCAGGCCGCTGCAGAGCAGCATGCCGAGCAGGCCGAAGGGGGTGAGCGGGAAGGCGGCCTGCAGCAGGCCGGCAGCCACCAACAGGTCGAAGGTGGCGGTCTCGGTGAGCAGGATCAGACCGGCGCCGAGCGCCAGGGCAGCCCCCCGCTCGCCGCGTTCATACTGGACGTAGGCGGCGTAGAAGCCGAATACCAGGGTGGCGAGCAAGGTGAGCACGATCAGGCTCCAGCCGGTGGCGACGGCCTGGTACATGAGGTTCAGCGGGGGCTCGAAGTTGGCCAGCAGCAGCAGCGTCCAGACACAGCTCAGCAGGGTCGGGACCAGGCGCGCGCGGCTGCCGCAGTAGCCGGCAATGGCCCAGGGCAGCAGTCCCCAGAACAGCACGCCGAAGGCCACGCTCAGCTTGCCGCCGAGGAGCCACTCCGGGCTGCCCTCCTCGCCGAGCAGACCGGCCAGGGCGAAGCCGCCGAGGGCCAGCGCCATCAGGGCCAGCAGCAGGTGGGTGGCGGGGCGGACGGTGGGGCGGGTCACCGCCTGGGTGGCCTGCTGCAGCGCGGCATAGAGCCCGATTCCGGCCAGGATGTAGAGGACTGCGCTGGGCAATTCGGCCTCCTCCCCGCGGACGCGTTGCGGGGTCGTCTCGCCCCGTTCATTCAAAAATATAAACCACACAAATGCTTATGGGAAGCGTTGGGCGATGGGCCTCACGGCAACCGCCGCTGTGCTATATCCTCAGGGCAGGGATATGGAGAGGCTTCCCGACCGCTTGTGAGGGGGTGAGGGCGATGCGGAGCAAGGCGCTGTTGTTCGATCTCGATGGGGTGTTCTATCAGGGCGAGACCGCCATTCCCGGCGGCGAGGCCACGCTGCGCTGGGTGTCGGAACAGGGCATCCCCCATCTGTTTCTCTCCAATACCAGTTCCCGGCCCCGCCAGGGGTTGGTCGACAAGCTGGCGGCCATGGGTATCCACACCGATGTCGAGCATCTGCTGACCCCGCCGGCGGCGGCCAGCCGCTGGCTGCGGACCAGGGTTCGGGGCTCGGTGGCCCTGTTCGTGCCCGAGGCGACGCGCTGCGAGTTTGCCGGGTTCGCAGTCTGGCAGGAGGGTGAGGAGCAGGCCGCGGCGGTGGTGATCGGCGATCTCGGCGAGGCCTGGGACTTCCGGCGGCTGAACACCGCCTTCCGCCTGCTGATGGCCGAGCCGACGCCGCTGTTCGTGGCCCTGGGGATGACCCGTTACTGGCGCGCACCGGACGGGCTGCGCCTGGATGTGGCGCCCTTCGTCGTGGCACTGCAGCATGCCAGCGGCGTGGAACCGGTGGTGCTGGGCAAGCCGGCCGCCCCCTTCTTTGCGACGGCGGCCGAGCGCCTCGGCGTGCAGCCGGCCGACTGCCTGATGGTCGGCGACGACATCCGTGGCGACGTGCAGGGTGCGCAGCGGGCCGGCATGCGGGCCCTGCTGGTGCGGACCGGCAAGTTCCGTCCCGCCGATCTGGAGCAGGGGATTACGCCGGACGGGGTGCTGGATTCGGTTGCCGACCTCCCCGCCTGGTGGCGGGCAGAGGCGGGCTGAGCGGCTTCAGGAGTGGCAGTTTCCGTCCGATACACTGGACATGATCAAGAAGATCCCCCTGGAGAAGCTGAAGGTCGGCATGTACGTGCACGAGCTCGACTGCCGCTGGATGGACCATCCCTTCGTGGCCAACCGCTTCGCGATCCGCAACGAGGGACAGATCAGCAAGATCCGCGCGGCGGGCATCAGCGAGCTGTACATCGACACCGCCAGGGGGGGCGACCTGGAATCGGCGCCCAGCGTGGAACAGGTCGAGCAGGCCATGCAGGAGGAGGTGGAGCGTGCCGCCAGCGCCGCGCCGCCGCCACTGGCGCCGCGGGTCAGCACCGCCACCGAGGAGGTCTGCGCCCGCCAGCTGTTCAGCGAGGCGACCTCGGTGATCCGCAACCTGATGGAGGATGTGCGCCTCGGCAAGGCGGTCGAGGTCGAGGCCCTGGATCCACTGGCCGAGCGCATGGTGCAGTCGGTGTTCCGCAACCACCATGCGCTGACCGGCATCTCGCGTATCAAGTCCAAGGACGAATACACCTTCATGCACTGCGTCAGCGTGGCCGGGCTGATGATCACCTTCGCCCGCAGCCAGGGCTTCGACGAGGCGCGGATCCGCCAGGTGGCCATCGGTTCCCTGCTGCACGACATCGGCAAGACGCTGATCCCGGACGAGGTGCTGAACAAGCCGGGACGGCTGACGCCGGAGGAATTCGAGATCATGAAGCAGCATGTCACCCACAGTGGCGAGATCCTGCAGGAGACCCTGGATCTGTCGCAGACCGCGCTTGACGTGGCCATGCTGCATCACGAGCGCATGGATGGCACGGGTTATCCGCTGGGTCTCGATGGGGAGGCGATCAGCCAGGTGGGACAGATGTCGGCCATCGTCGACGTCTACGATGCCCTGACCTCGGTGCGTGTCTACAAGGATGCCTGGGAGCCGACCCATACCCTGAAGAAGATGCTGGAATGGAGTCCGGGGCATTTCTCGCGCGAGCTGGTACAGCACTTCATCCGCTGTCTCGGCATCTACCCGGTGGGATCGCTGGTCGAACTGGAGTCGGGGCGGCTGGGCATCGTCCTGGAACAGGGTGAGGACATGCTGCGTCCCCAGCTGCGCATCATCTACAGTGCAAAGAAACGCTGTTACCTGAAGGTCGAGGACATCGACCTGGCCCGCGAGAAGTCGGACCGCATCCTCTCCGCAGTGGTGCCGTCCCGCTACGGCATCGATCTCGGCGCCTTTCTCTAGCCCGGATATTGCACCAAGGATTCGATGCTCAGGGCGAGGCTGCCTTGCCAGAGTCGGCCTGACATCGAACAGGCACAAACCGTGACCCGCCCTGGGGGCCTTTCATGGCTTATCGTCCCTGAATTACAGCGCGAACCCCATTCATGCGCGCCGCCTTGGTGCAATATCCGGGCTAGCAGCCTGCTCGATATTTTGGACATCCTGCCTGCCCCATCGCGGCCTGGAGGCCGCTCCTACGGGGTATGGCAGCACGATTTGTCGTAGGAGCGGTCTCCAGGCCGCGACAGGAACACTTGGCGCCCTGGCGGCCATGGCCAGAGGCCATCCTCCTTCATGACGAGGCTTGGTGGCTTGCGCCTTGCACCTGTTCGATTTCAGGCCAGGGTACTGCCCACCCAGCCCAGCAATCCCAGCAGATAAGCGAACAGCAGTCCGAGAAGCAGGCGGGCGCTGCGGCGATAGCGGCGGCGGATCCAGGGCCGGTAAGCGGCCAGGGCGCGCAGGCCGACCAGCCAGGCCAGGAGCAGCAGTGCCGGGCCGCTGCCGGCGGCCGGCTCGCCGATCTGCAGCAGGCCGAGGCCGAGAAAGGCGGCCAGGAAGCTGGCTGTGTAGGCGGGGTAGCCGATCGCGGCCCGTTCCGACCACTGCGGCAGACGACGCATGGCCAGGCCGAGCAGTGGCAGTCCGCCGATGGCATAGAGCAGCAGGCCGCCGTGTGGCACACCGCCGGCAGGGGGCGGCAGCAGCCGGGCGCCCAGCCACAGGACATGGACGGCGGCGGCGAAGCCGAGCAGACGCAGGGGCTCTGCGGCCAGTTGCCACCAAAGGTGACCGAGCGGGCCGCGTTCGGCGGGCTGGAGCGGGCCTATCGCCAGGCACATGAGCACAAACCTCGGAGCATGGGCAGAGGATAGGGTTGCGGCAGGAGGGATGACAGTGACTTTGTCACTGGACGGCAAAAGCCGAGGTTACCTCCCGGCACGCGAGGCGGGAGTTCGTGCAGGAAAAAAACCGGAGCCGCCGACGGACGGCTCCGATGACAAATCAGTTCTGTACCGAGACGTTGGTCGCCTGCAGGCCCTTGGGGCCCTTCTCGACATCGAAGCTGACGGTCTGACCTTCAGCCAGGGTCTTGAAGCCGTCGCCGAGGATGGCGGAGAAGTGAACGAAGACATCCTCGCTGCCATCGGACGGAGCGATGAAACCAAAGCCTTTGGATTCGTTAAACCATTTAACCGTGCCTGTAGCCATTTGAATAGTGCCTCTGGTATAGCCTGTTGGATAAAGACGTGCGTGTAATTGCAGATGGCGGAAGCAGATGAGCTGGCGAGCACAACGATCCGTGACAGCATGCAATTCGCCCGATTCTAACCGACCGTCTGGAAAAGCGCCAATGGCCCGCGCCATGCCGTTGACGCGCGCTGGCGGTTATACTTTTCTGGCTTATCGTCCCTCCAGCCTGATGGTCGTTTCCCATGCTGTTCACGCTCTGGTGTTGCCCCGTATGCCGTGCGCCCCTGCAGGGTGAGGGGCAGCGTTTGTGCTGTGTCCAGGGGCATGCCTTCGACCGTGCCCGCGAGGGTTATGTCAATCTGTTGCTCGCCCATCGGCGGCGCAGCAAGGCGCCGGGCGACGACCGGCAGATGCTGCTCGGCCGGCGCGAGTTTCTCGAGCGTGGCTACTACCGGCCGCTCGCCGAACGCCTGGCCGGGCTTGCTGCCGGTCTGGCGGCATCCCATGCCGGGGAGGGTTTTGCCCTGCTCGATCTCGGCTGCGGCGAAGGTTATTACACGGCACGGGTGAGTGCCGCCGTGACCGAGGTGCGTCCGGCGGCCTCGAGCTGGTGCGCTGCCCTGGACATCGCCAAGCCGGCGGTGCGCATGGCGGCGCGCCGCCATGCCGGCATCGACTTCGCCGTCGCCAGCAGCGCCGAGGTGCCGCTGGCCGATCACAGCCTGGATCTCGTGCTGCGCATCTTCGCGCCGCCCCATGACAGCGAGGTGACGCGTCTGTTGCGTCCGGGTGGCCATCTGCTCACGGTGAACCCGGGAGCGCGCCATCTGCATGCCCTGCGCCGCCAGCTCTACGACCGGCCGCGCGAGCATGCTCCGCGACAGCCACGGATCGAGGGTTTGCGGCATCTGCAGCGCATCGCCCTCGACTTCGAGATCGAGGTCGCCGCGGCGGATGTGGCGCGGTTGCTGGCGATGACGCCCTATTACTGGCAGGTGCCGGCCGAACGCCAGGCGCGCATCGCCGCCCTGCCGGGGCTGGCGACCGAGGTGGCCTTTTGCATCGACCTCTATCGGCACCCTTGACCGGGGTCAAACACAGGCGGCGACACATTGCCTATAGTCGAAGTCGATTGCGGTAGCCGAACATTGATGAGGTGGTGGCATGAAGGCAGAGGAAAAGGCGGCACTGGCCAGAGAGGCCTACCAGAAGGCCTTTGACTACGAGCTGCAATACGGCTGCTGTCCGCAGTGCGTGCTGACCACGGTCAAGGAGACCATCGGCGTGGTCAGCGACGAAACCATCAAGGCCAGCCACGGCCTGTCCGGCGGTGGCGGGCTGAGCGGCATCGGCACCTGTGGCGCGCTGTCCGGCGGCCTGGTCGCTCTGAGCGCCAAGCGCGGCCGGGATCGCGACAAGTTCGACAAGGGCAAGTGCATCTCCAACTTCAAGCTGGGTCAGCAGCTGGTGGAGCGTTTCCGCGAGGAATTCGGCGGCACCACCTGCCAGGAGTTGCAGCAGCAGTTCACCGGCCAGACCTACAATCTGTGGGATGCCAAGGAATACGCCGCCTTCGACAAGGCACGCGAGCACAACTGCGCCAGGGCAACGGCGCTGGTGACCCAGTGGGTGGTGGAGATGCTATGAAGCGAAGGCGGCGATGAGCGAATCGGATCAGGCGGCGCGTATCGAGGCCCTGGAGTCGCGCCTTGCGCACCAGGAACTGGCGATCGAGGAGCTGACCCGTACCCTGCTGGCCCAGGAACGGTTGCTGCGCGAGCAGGACGAGACCCTGCGGCGGCTGCAGCTCCAGCTGCAGCAACTGTCCGAACGCATGCCAGGGCAGGTCGGGGAGGAGCGGCCGCCACACTATTAACCCGCATATTGCACCAAGGCGGCCTTGAAAGCGTAATTTTTCCAGTATATATCAAGGCAGTAATTCCCTATGCGAACAATTGTGCCCTGTTACAGTTCGCGCCTCGATCGCGGCCTGGAGACCGCTCCTACAAGGCATGGCGGCACAATGTGTTGACGTAGGAGCGGCCTCCAGGCCGCGATTGGGGGGGGGCACGGCGGGCAATGCCCGGAGTCGACCGAACAGGCACAAAGCCGGGTTAATACCAGCCTGCACGCCGATCATGCGGACCGGCTTGGTGCAACATGCGGGTTAACCCGGATGATGGCGTGGCTGGAGCCGCTGGAGATCGCGGCCTGGAGGCCGCTCCTACGGGGTATGGCAGCGCGATTTGTCGTAGGAGCGGTCTCCAGGCCGCGACAGGAACATTTGGTGACCATGGCCAGAGACCATCCTCCTTCTAACCCGGCAACCAAATAGGTTGTGTTCAACCGCCTCAGTCCTTGTCGAGCAGGTCCTTCAGGGCGGCGAAGGGGTTGTGGGTGGCACTGTCCGTGGGGCTTGTCTCGCCAGGTGCGGGGTTGCCGGCCTCCAGTTGCCGCTGGTGCTCGTTGTCGTGGCAGTAGAGGCAGAGCAATTCCCAGTTGCTGCCGTCCGGCGGGTTGTTGTCGTGATTGTGGTCGCGATGGTGTACCGTCAGCTCGCGCAGGTTGGTGCGGTTGAACTCGCGGCCGCAGCGACCGCAGACCCAGGGGTACATGCCCAGCGCCTTCTCCCGGTAGCCGCGTTCGCGCGCCTCGCGGTTGGCGCGGGCCTCGGCCACCACCTGGTCGAGCCGGCTGCCGCCCTTGCCGCCGTTCATGAGTTGCCCGCCGCGCTGGCGGCCCCGTTGCCGGCCTCGGGCTCATAGCCGAGGTTGGGCGCCAGCCAGCGCTCGGCATCCTCCAGCGACATGCCCTTGCGCCGGGCGTAGTCCTCGACCTGATCGCGGTTGATCTTGCCGACGCCGAAGTACTTCGACTGCGGGTGGCTGAAGTACCAGCCGGATACCGAGGCCGCGGGCATCATGGCGAAGGCATCGGTGAGCGCGATGCCGGCATTCTCCACCGGGTTGATGAGCTTCCACAGCAGGGCCTTCTCGGTGTGCTCCGGGCAGGCCGGGTAGCCCGGCGCGGGACGGATGCCGCGGTATTCCTCCTTCACCAGCTGCTCGTTGCTGAGCCGCTCCTCGGCGGCGTAGCGCCAGTATTCGCGGCGCACCTTCTCGTGCATCAGCTCGGCAAAGGCCTCGGCCAGGCGGTCGGCCAGCGATTTGAGCATGATGGCGTGATAGTCGTCGTGTTCGGCCTCGAAGCGCGCCAGGTGCGGCTCGATGCCGATACCGGCGGTGACGGCGAAGGCGCCCAGGTAGTCCTTCAATCCCGTCTCCCTGGGCGCGATGAAGTCGGCCAGACACTGGTTGGGCCGGCCGGCCGGCTTGCGGTTCTGCTGGCGCAGGTGATGCAGGGTGAGGCGCGGCTCGCGGCGGCTGTCGTCGCTGTAGATCTCGATGTCGTCGTCGCCCACCTGGTTGGCCGGGAAGATGCCGATCACGGCCCGCGCCCGCAGCCATTTCTCGTCGATGATCTGCCGCAGCATCTGCTGTGCGTCCTCGAACAGCTGGCGGGCCTGTTCGCCGACCAGCGGATCGTCGAGGATCTTCGGATAGCTGCCGGCCAGCTCCCAGGTCTTGAAGAAGGGCGTCCAGTCGATGTAGCGGGCGATCTCCTCCAGCGGATAGTCGTCGAACACCTTGATGCCGAGGAAGGCGGGGACCGGTGGTTCATAGCCCTGCCAGTCGATCGGTGTCTTGTTGGCGCGCGCCTCCTCCAGGCTCAGCCAGTCGGTGCGGCGCTGCTTGCCGGCATGCTGGGCGCGGACCTTGTCGTACTCCTCGCGGATCTGGCGCACATAGGCCTCGCGGTGTTCCTCGCTGACCAGGTTCTGGGCCACGCCGACGGCACGCGAGGCGTCCTTGACGTAGACCGTGGTGCCCTCGTAGTTGGGCTGGATCTTGACCGCGGTATGCACCCGCGAGGTGGTGGCACCGCCGATCAGCAGCGGGGTCTCGAAGCCCTGGCGCTGCATCTCCCTGGCGACATGGGCCATTTCGTCCAGCGAAGGGGTGATCAGGCCGGACAGGCCGATGATGTCCACCTGGTGTTCGCGGGCCTGTTCGAGGATGGTGTTGGCCGGCACCATCACCCCCAGGTCGATGACCTCGAAGTTGTTGCACTGCAGCACCACGCCGACGATGTTCTTGCCGATGTCGTGCACGTCGCCCTTGACGGTGGCCATCAGGATCCTGCCCTTGGCGCTGTCGCTGTCCTGGTTGGCCGCCTTCTCTGCCTCGATGTAGGGCAGCAGGTGGGCCACGGCCTTCTTCATCACCCGGGCGCTCTTCACCACCTGCGGCAGGAACATCTTGCCGGCGCCGAACAGGTCGCCGACCACGTTCATGCCGGCCATCAGCGGTCCCTCGATGACCTGGATCGGGCGCTCGAACTGCAACCGCGCCGCTTCGGTGTCTTCCTCGACATAGGTGTCGATGCCCTTGACCAGGGCGTGTTCCAGCCGCTTCTCCACCGGCCAGTCGCGCCAGGCCAGGTCCTCCTTTTTCTCCGCTGGTCCGCCGTCGCCGCGGTACTTGTCGGCGATTTCCAGCAGCCGTTCGGTGGCGTCGGGGCGGCGGTTGAGCACCACGTCCTCGACCCGCTCGCGCAGTTCGGCCGGTATGTCCTCGTAGACGGCGAGCTGGCCGGCGTTGACGATGCCCATGTCCATGCCGGCCTGGATGGCGTGATAGAGGAACACCGCGTGGATGGCCTCGCGCACCGGATTGTTGCCGCGGAACGAGAAGGAGACGTTGGATACACCGCCCGACACCTTGGCATGCGGCAGGTTCTGCTTGATCCAGCGGGTGGCCTCGATGAAGTCGACGGCGTAGTTGTTGTGTTCCTCGATGCCGGTGGCGACGGCGAAGATGTTGGGGTCGAAGATGATGTCCTCGGGCGGGAAGGAGAGTTTTTCCGTGAGCAGCTTGTAGGCGCGGCTGCAGATCTCGGTCTTGCGCGCGAAGGTGTCGGCCTGACCCTGCTCGTCGAAGGCCATGACGATGGCGGCGGCGCCGTAGCGGCGGCACAGCCGTGCCTGTTCGAGAAACTTCGCCTCGCCTTCCTTGAGACTGATGGAGTTGACGATGCCCTTGCCCTGCAGGCGTTTCAGGCCAGCCTCGAGGATCGGCCACTTGGAGGAGTCGACCATCACCGGCACCCGCGAGATGTCGGGTTCGGCGGCGGCCAGGTTGAGGAAGGTGACCATCGCCTGCTCGCCGTCGAGCATGCCCTCGTCCATGTTGACGTCGATGATCTGGGCGCCGTTCTCCACCTGCTCGCGGGCCACCTCCAGCGCGGTGTCGTAGTCGCCCTCCAGGATCAGCCGCTTGAAGCGGGCGCTGCCGGTGACATTGGTGCGCTCGCCGACGTTGACGAACAGCGAGTCATCGCGGACGTTGAGCGGTTCCAGGCCTGCCAGGCGCAGCGTGTGGTCGTGTGCGGGGATCGGCCGTGGCGGATACTTGGACACCGCCTCGGCGATGGCCTTGATGTGGGCCGGGGTGGTACCGCAGCAGCCGCCGATGATGTTGAGGAAGCCGGAGGCGGCCCACTCGCCGATCTCCTTGGCCATCGCCTCGGGCGATTCGTCGTATTCACCGAACTCGTTGGGCAGCCCGGCATTGGGATGGGCGTTGACGCCGCAGTCGGCGAAGCCGGACAGCTCCTCGATGTGCTGGCGCAGCTGCTTGGCGCCCAGGGCGCAGTTGAAGCCGAGCGAGATCGGCTCGACGTGGCGCATGGAATTGAAGAAGGCCTCGGCGGTCTGGCCGGACAGGGTGCGGCCGGAGGCGTCGGTGATGGTGCCGGAGATCATCACCGGCAGCCTGTTGCCCGAGTCCTCGAAATACTGCTGCACGGCGAAGGCCGCCGCCTTGGCGTTCAGGGTGTCGAAGATGGTCTCGATCAGGATCAGGTCGGCGCCGCCCTCGGTGAGTGCCCGGGTGGCTTCATAATAGGTGTCGCGCAGTTCGTCGAAGGTGATGTTGCGGAACCCCGGGTCGTTGACGTCGGGGGAGATGCTGGCGGTGCGGCTGGTCGGACCCAGAACCCCGGCGACGAAGCGCGGCCTGTCCGGGGTGGAGAATTCGTCCGCCGCCTCCCGTGCCAGACGCGCCGATGCGTGGTTGATCTCGTAGACCAGATCCTGCTGCTGGTAGTCGGCCAGCGACACGCTGGTTGAGTTGAAGGTGTTGGTCTCGACGATGTCCGCGCCGGCTTCCAGATAGGCGCGGTGGATGTCGCGGATGATCTGCGGCTGGGTCAGTGACAGCAGGTCATTGTTGCCTTTCAGGTCCACCGGCCAGTCGGCGAAGCGCTCACCGCGGTAATCGGCCTCCTGCAGCTTGTGGGCCTGGATCATGGTGCCCATGGCCCCGTCCAGGATGAGAATCCGTTCCTTGATCAGCTCTTCGAGTTTTTTCATGGTGATTCAATGACCTGTAGTAGACCCTGGAGTCCAGGGCCTGTTAACACGCCCCCAATGGGTTCTGCTGGGACCGTTTTTTTCGTCCAGCAAGGCAGAATGAGCGAAATGTAGTCAGTCTACATGAGCGAATGATAACGCCGCTGGGCGGAAAAACAGCCCCAGCCCTGCGGGTAGCGCCTGAAAAAGCGCCACTCCGCGTTGCTCGCCGTTCATTTGCGTCACCAAACTGCTCTCCTCGCGCCTCGATTGGCGCTTTTTCAGGGGCAACAGAGCCCATTGGGGGCGTGTTATTAACCCGGCAACTAACCCGGATATTGCATCAGGCCCCCGGACGATGGCGTGGCTGGACCCGCCGGGGATCGCGGCCTGGAGGCCGCTCCTACGGGGCATGGCGGCACCCTGGCAGGAGCGGCCTCCAGGCCGTGATTGGCGTGGTGTTATTAACCCGGCAACTACTAAGACAAACGATAACAAAGCCTCATTCAGCGGGTCTCTGGTCGATCAGCCCGCAAGGCGCAATGGCGCCGGCAGGGTAATTCCCTGTCAAGCCATTGCAACGTTGCGGATGGCCGTCCAGAGGCCCGCCCGCAGGGAGCTTGCCAGGCGCCCCGGCTCTGCGTTGTGCCCCTTGGCAAGGGCGGGCCATTCCCTGCGGAGCACGCCTTGATCCGGGGCGCCTGGCAAGCTCTGAATGAGGCTTTGTTATCGTTTGTCTTAGTAAATATGCCGTGTTCAGGCCTGTAGCCCCGGTCATTATATGATTCAATGGGTTCGGCCGCCGTCGGCTGAACACGGCATATTTAGTTGCCGGCTTAATCAGACCCTGGCACGGATCGCTGGCGGCCTCAGTACCGGCGGCGGGCGAGGATCTCCAGATCGCCGCCCCAGCCGAGCACCACCGCCCAGCGCATCAGCACCGGGGCGATGTTGCGGCTGCGCCGGGCCTGTACCTGGAAGCCGCAGCGTTCGAGCAGGCGGGACAGGGTGCGGGCGTTGTAGAAATACAGGTGTTCGGGGCCGTCGCGGTAGCCCTTCCAGTCATCGCCCCGGAGGACGCCGTTGTAGCTGCGCTGGTTGGGGGTGGAGAGGGCGATCCAGCCGCCCGGGCGCAGCAGGGCACGGCATTCGCCGAGAAAGGCAAAGGGGTCGGTGACATGCTCCAGCACGTCCCAGAGCCCGAGGGCGTCGAAGGACAGGTCGCGTTCGATCAGCGCCGCCAGGGGTTCGGTGTGGACCTCGCAGCCGGTGCGGCGGCGCGCCACGTCGGCGGCGTAGCGGGACAGTTCGACGCCGACCGGCTCAAGACCGGCCTGCCGTGCCTGGTCGAGGAACACCCCCTCGGCGCAGCCGACATCCAGCAGCCGCCCGCTCACTCCCTGGCGCTGCAGCCAGCGGGCGCGGCTCGCGGCGCGGCGCACCACGCCCGGCCGTGGCGGCGTCTCGCTGAAGGCCTGGCCGGGATCGTGGAAGTAGTTGCTGTCGTTGTAGACCCGGGACAGGGTGGCGGCATCCGGCAGCGGGTCGACGAAGGCGAAGCCGCAGCCGGGGCAGCGGTGGATGCGGCGCGGGAAGAAGCGGGCCTGCGGCTGGTCGTGGATGAGCCGGGGGTGGGGGTGCTCGCAGAGCGGACAGGGGCGGGAGGCGCTCAAGGCGTGGCCCCGCCGGTCCAGGCGAGGCGGCCCTTGTGGAACAGCAGGCCGGCCCCTTCGTAATAGGCGATGGTGTCACGGACGTGGCGGCTGTCGGCCGGAATCTCGCGGCCGACGTGGCCCTCGGCGTCGACCTCGTAGGCCCGGGTCGGCTGACGCGGCGAGAGTACGGTGAGCTGGCCGTCCTCAAGCAGGCCGAGCTTCTGGTAGTTGCCGAGCGGCGCGCGCGCCTGCCCTGCCGGCAGCCGCAGCACGTCGCGGCCGAAGAAGCGGCTGTCGTAGCTGAAGTTGAGCAGGCCGAGCAGGGTCGGGGCGACGTCGATCTGGCTGGTCAGGGTGTCGACCCGTCCCGGCTTGATGTGCTTCGGGCTGTAGAACAGCAGCGGGATGTGATAGCGGTGCGCGGCCAGGGCCGTCTTGCCGGCGCTCTTGCCGCAGTGGTCGGCGACGATCACGAACAGGGTGTCGTCGAACCAGGGCCGCTGGCGGGCGCGTTGCAGGAAGTCGTGGATGGCGTAGTCGGTGTATTTCACCGCGCCGCGCCGCCCGGTGTGCGAGGGGATGTCGATGCGCCCCTCGGGGTAGGTGTAGGGGCGGTGGTTGGAGGTGGTCATCACCAGGCCGAAGAAGGGCCGGCCGGCGGCATGGGCGCGGTCGATCTCCTCCAGGGTGCGGGTGTAGAGATCCTCGTCGGCCACCCCCCAGATGTTGGCGAAGTGGATCTTGTCCTCGTCCAGGTCGGTGCGGTCGACGACATCGAAGCCGTTGTGGCTGAAGAAATAGTTCATGTTGTCGAAGTAGCCGTGGCCGCCGTAGAGGAACTCGGTGACATAGCCGCGTTCACGGAACAGCTGGCCGAGCGAGAACAGGTTCTCGTTGTGCGGCCGCTTGACGATGGAACGGCCGGGGGTCGGCGGCAGCGACAGGGTCAGCGCCTCCAGGCCGCGCACCGTGCGGGTGCCGGTGGCGAAGGTGCGGGTGAACAGCAGGCTCTCCTCGGCCAGGGCATCGAGATAGGGCGTGCTGTAGGGCTGGGGATCATCGGGGTTGCCGAACAGGCCGAGGTATTCGGCGCTCAGGCTCTCGACGGTGATCAGCACCACGTTGAGGCGCTTCTCCGGCCCGGGGTGCTCGACGCGGTGCAGGATGTCGTCCTCCGGCGGCAGGAAGCGGGCATCGGGCTCGGCGAGCAGCCGGCGCAGATCGGCCAGCACCTGTGACTCGGGCTCGGTGGGATAGAAGCTGGCGTAGTCCAGCTCGTTGTTGCGGAAGGCGGCAAAGAAGCTGTAGATGCCGTTGGCGGCCAGTTGGTTGTCGTAACGGTTGTCCGAGATCCGGCTCAGCGACTCGTCCAGCAGCAGCATGGCGGCCAGCGGCACGGCGAGCAGGCCGGCGGCCAGGGGAAGGCGCTGCCGCAGCCGGCTCTCGGCCTGCAGGCCGAGTGCAAGCGGGCGGCGCAGCGCGGCCAGCAGCAGCAGCGAGGCGGCGCCGATGCCGCCGAGCAGGGCCGGCAGGGGGTAGGACTCGCGGATGTTGCCCAGCACCTCGTGGGTATAGACCAGGTAGTCGACGGCGATGAAGTTGAAGCGGGTCTCGAACTCGTCCCAGAACAGCCATTCCGCCACGGCGTCGAACAGCAGCAGATAAATGCCGCCGAGCAGGAACAGGATCATCAGCGGCCGGTGCCAGCGGCTGCGGTAGATCCGCTCAGGCAGCAGGGTCAGGTAGACGACCAGCGGCAGGCTGAGATAGCTGGCGGTGACCAGATCATAGAGCAGGCCGACGCCATAGACCTGCAGCAGGCTGAGCGGTGCCAGGTCGGCGGCGCTGCCGGTCTTGAGCAGCAGCGCCGTGCGCAGCAGCAGGGAGACGAGAACGGTCAGCGCCGCAAAGAGGAAGACGGCACCGTAGCGGGTGCGAAGTAGCGTGTTCAAGGGAGATGACTCATGAGCTTGGGAGCGGATTCTATTAACCCGGCAAGGGTTTACATTGCATTCAGCCACAGCCAGCGTCCCCACAGCAAGGCGGACAGGCGCCGCCGCAGTCATTCTGCGGCCAGCCTGGCCAACGCAGTTGTGGGAGCGCTGGCTGTGGCCCAACCTTTTTACTCTACAAGAGCCTGGGCGCTTTGGATTCGCGCCGGCTCGGTGTTGTGGCGCTTGCCAAGGGAATGCCCCTTGCCTGCGCAGCGCGCCTTGATCCGACACGAATCCAAGGCGCTGAATATAATGTAAACCCTTGCCGGGTTAATACTATGGGACCGTGCCGGCCTCGAGTTGTTCCCAGCGCTGGTAGGCCTCGCCCAGCTCCGCCTCGATGGCCGTCAGACGTTCGCGGCTGGCGGCGATGCGGGTTCCATCCTGCTGATAGAAGTCGGGGTCGGCCATGGCCTGGTGCAGGCGGGTCTGTTCCTCCTCCAGCTGCTCGATCAGCGCCGGCAGGGCCTCCAGCTCGCGCTGTTCCTTGTAGCCGAGCTTCTTCTTCGCCGCGCGCCAGTCGGCGCTGGCGTCGGACGGTCTGCCGGCGGGCTTCGCCGGCCGCGCCGCCTCGGGCGCCGGGCGCTGGCGCAGCCAGTCGCTGTAGCCGCCGACATATTCCCGTACCCGGCCCTCGCCCTCGAAGGCCAGGGTGGCGGTCACCACGTTGTCGAGGAAGCTGCGGTCGTGGCTGACCAGCAGCAGGGTGCCGTCGAAGTCGAGCAGCAGTTCCTCGAGCAGCTCCAGGGTCTCGATGTCCAGGTCGTTGGTCGGTTCGTCGAGCACCAGCAGGTTGCAGGGCCGGGCGAACAATCGGGCCAGCAGCAGCCGGTTGCGTTCGCCGCCGGACAGTGAGCCGGCTGGCTGGCGGGCGCGTTCCGGGGTGAACAGAAAATCCTGCAGATAGCTGATGACGTGTCGTTCGCGGCCGTTGACCGTCAGCCGGTCGCGGCCCTGGGCGACGTTGTCGAGCACCGACTTGTCGGCCTCGAGCTGGCTGCGGTGCTGATCGAAGTAGGCGACCTCCAGGCGGGTACCGTGGCGCACTCGGCCGCCGTCCGGCTGCAGCTCGCCGAGCAGCAGCCGGATCAGGGTGGTCTTGCCGATACCGTTGGGGCCGATCAGGCCGATGCGGTCGCCGCGCTGGATGCGGGTGCTGAGGCCGCGGACCAGCGGCCGGCCGTCGATGGCGTAGTCCAGATCCTCGACCTCGATCACCAGCTTGCCGGAGCGTTCGGCGCTCTGCAGGCGCAGCCTGGCCGTGCCCTCGCGTTCGCGCCGGGCGCGGCGCTCCTCGCGCATCTGCCTGAGGGCGCGCACCCGGCCCTCGTTGCGGGTGCGGCGCGCCTTGATGCCCTGGCGGATCCAGACCTCCTCCTGGGCCAGGCGCTTGTCGAAGCGGGCCTGTTCGCCGGCCTCCGCTTCCAGCGCCTCCTGCTTGCGCCGCAGATAGGTGGCATAGTCGCCGGGCCAGCTGCTGAGCCGGCCGCGGTCCAGCTCGATGATCCGGGTTGCCAGGCGCTGCAGAAAGCTGCGGTCGTGGCTGACGAACAGCAGGCTGCCGCGGTAGCCGAGCAGGAACTCCTCCAGCCAGGCGATGGACTCGATGTCGAGGTGGTTGGTCGGCTCGTCGAGCAGCAGCAGGTCCGGTTCGGCGACCAGCGCCCGGGCCAGCAGCACGCGACGTTTCATACCGCCCGAAAGCGCGTCGAAGGCTGCCTCGGCATCCAGCTGCAGGCGCGAGATCACCCGCTCCACCCGCTGCTTGAACTGCCAGCCGCCCTCGGCCTCCAGCTGCTGCTGGACGCGCTCCAGGCGGTTGAGCAGCCCGGCGTCGTCCGCGCCGGCAAGTCGCTGGCCGATCTCGTGGTAGCGTGCCAGCAGCCGCCCTGTCTCGCCCAGTCCCTCGGCCACGGTGTCGAACACCGTGCCGCCGGCCTCCGCCGGCACCTCCTGGCCGAGATAGGCGACGCGCAGCCCGCTGGCGGCGACGATCTCCCCCTCGTCGGGGGACAGCTCGCCGGCGAGGAGCTTCATCAGACTGGATTTGCCGGTGCCGTTGCGGCCGATCAGGCAGATGCGCTCGCCGGACTCCACGTTCAGCTCGGCCGACTCCAGCAGCGGTGCGCCGCCGAAGGAAAGGCTCAGATTGCGAAGGCTGATCAGGGGCATGCTGTCCGGGCGGCCGGTGCCGCGGCAGGGAGGTCGATTCCGGTGGGTTTTTGCGGCGGAATCGACGAAATTTTGCTAACTGGTTGTCTGTCCGTCACAAACGCCGCTTATCCACATTTCCTGTGGATAAGGTTGTGGATGAATTGGGCAGATAATGGCAATTCTACTATAAATATCGCATTTGCGTTATTTTGACTATTTTGTGACCAGTGCGGGTAGTCTACCTAAAAACAATGTCTTATTGAACGTGGCGGGCTGCCCTGCCGCAAGCTGACGCCAGCCGTCAATAGAGTCGGATTTCTGACGCTGCGTTGTGCATAACCGCCGGCCGGCGGGGAGGGTTCCGCCAGGGTTTCGTAGGAGCGAACTCCAGGTGGTGATGAGAGTGGCGGTGAATCACGATGTGGCCGTTGCTCCTGCGCAGGGCGGCACCACCCGACTGCGATGGGGACAGTAACGACTAAGGGTATTCAATACACGATTCGGAGAGGCTGTGCTTTCGCGGCCTGACGGACTTGCGAGCGTTGCAGGCGCCGTGCCGGTGATACCGGCCCTTCTTCGCACTCCGGGCATCCGGGACGCAGGCGGCGCGTCTTCGGATCATAGATGTACGAGTGATAGCAGACTCACCTGCAGATCGTCGTGAGGTTGAATTTCAATTTCCCAGCCATGGCGTTCGGCAGCCTGGATACAGAGACCGCCCCGGTAAATCAGGCCGCAGCAGAAATCGGGGCGCCGACGAGGACGACAACATCTTCGGGTATGCGTAATTATACCATTCCGAAGCCCCTGATGGGCCCGGCAGGCTCGTAAATTGTCTTTTTATTCCAATTGCATAGAGGAACCAAGGGGGCGGTGGGTCCAGGCTGTTTGCTTTTGCCTGCCCCGCACAGGACTCGGCGAGTTGCTGCCCATTTGGCATCTCAAGTCACCACTCCCCTCTCGGGGAAGACCAGCTTGTTTCCTGGCGGCCTGGTCGAGCCCGGCAGGGTAGCGTAAAGAAAACTGATAGTTCCCAAAAAGCAGGGATCCTGCGAATAAGCCAGGAAAATCAACGGGACACGAATTCAGGTGGATGCCGTATTTGTCGGGAAACCTTGCACTTCGTGCCAGGGCCTTATGCTCAACAAGCAATGCGAATTTGTAGAACATCAGTAAAAACAAAAGGCTAGTAGATCGACGAGCAATCAGCGGGCATGAAATTTGCTGTTAAAGATAGAAAATCTTCCCTCCCCGAGATTGGACATGGCCGGATGCGGTGTCTGGCGGTGATTTGCCCCGGCTAGGGAAACCCTGATCAATGACCAAAACTGCGTCGTGGGCGCATGAGAAAAACAAAGCGCTTTGAGGAGGAGTTACAAAATGAAACAGCAGCATTTCGCCGGCGTGATCTGCGCCGGCGTGTTTTCCCTGGGATTGGCGACAACTGCGGATGCGGCGCTACTGGGGCGCTTGCCGGCGACGCCGGGTGGTACGGATTATCAGGCCTACTATGACGATGTGCTGAACGTCACCTGGATCGCGGATGCGAATCTGGCGGCGAGTAATACCTTCGGCCTGGCCTACAACACCGATCTGGGTGATCACCCTGATGACGGAGATGCGGCCTCTTACACTGAACAGATACTGACCAACGGCAAAATGACCTGGGGCGCGGCACTGCACTGGATCGATGCGATGAACAGCGCCAGCTACCTGGGTTTCAACGACTGGCGGCTGCCAACGCTGGGTCCGGTCAACGGTGTCGCCTTCGATTACAGTTATGTCTACGACGGCAGTGCGGATCGAGGTTATAACACCACGGCACCAGATTCAGCTTATCCGGGCAGTACGGCAAGCGAGCTGGCGCACCTGTTCTATAACACGCTGGGCAATACCGCTCGTTACGACGTCAACAAGAACCAAGACACGTGCTTCTTGCTGGAACCTGAGTTCTGTCTGTCCAACAAAGGTCCGTTCAGCAACATGCAGTCTACGGTTTACTGGACCGGGCTGGAGTATGCGCCCATAACCAGCGTCGTATGGATGTTTGACTTCCACGATGGTCTTCAACAGTCAAGAAGCAAGTTCATCGTCAACAACGTCTGGGCTGTACGTACCGGCGATGTCAGTGCTGTACCGGTACCGGCGGCGGTGTGGTTTTTTGGAAGCGGTCTGATCGGGCTGCTGGGCGTGGCAAGGCACGGAAAAGCGTGACAACGCATAACAACGGGGCACGTGGGCGCCTCTCTTCTTGTCGTTTGCAGTGGAAGGTGTTTTACCCCGCGTCCACAGATGTGCACGAAACCATAAACTGGCCGGGTTCTGAAAGCATAAATGGGCCGACAGGCTAACCCATTGATTTTGAGGATTTATCGAGGAAGAGATGTCTGTTTAATGCAGATGGCAGCCGCTACGGTACGCTTCCGTGCTCTAGCCGGCCGATAAGATCAAACAGGTTCTGCCGCTCGCCATCTTCGATGGCCTGCAGAGGTGATTTTCCGGCAAGCCCGCGGGATGGCATTGCCATGAACTCGGCAGCTTTGATTGGATCTTCCATAGTCCCAGGACTGCGGATGACACTTCTGGATCTTTTACCTTCAATTGCTTGAATATGTCGACCAGATCGAACTGGGCGTGAACCTTCCGGAGATGTGGAATTGATGTTGATGCCGCTATACAAGCATGCATTCTAGGCGGTGCTTGCGTTTCTTCCAGTCTGGCAGTAGTTGTTCCAGCAGTTTATAAAAGGCTGCGGAATGGTCTTTATATTTCAGGTGACAAAGCTCATGAGTCACCACATATTCGATGCATTCACGAGGCGCGCGGATGAGATCCCGGTTGAGTGTCAACACCCCGGCTGGGGATAAGCTTCCCCAGCGAGTTTTCATGCGCCGAATATGCAGCTTTGGTTCCATGCAGCAAAACCGCCTGAACTCAGGTAACCGGGATTCCAGAATTTCAGAATATTTCTTTCTGGCCTTGTCCAGATACCATTTTTCAAGTAATTGCTGAACCTTCAGGGGGGCTGGTGTATTCCGGCAGGATACAAAAAAATAGCCACGTATCAGTTTTACTTCATCTTGCTTGCCACGTGAAAGTTTCAACCGATACTGCCTGCCAAGATAGAGGTGGGTCTCTCCACCGACATATCGCCGGGGTGGAGTACGAGGCTGAAACTGATGGAAATAAGCAATCTGGCGGGTGATCCAGCGGACACGCTTTTTGACTCGCTGTTGGATGGCTTCCAGCCCGGCGTCCGAGGGAGCCGTGATGACCACCTGACCGTCGGGGTGAACGGCTATCTCCATGGTTTTGCGATTCACATACAGAATCTGGCATGAGATCTTCTGACCCCCGTATAGGATGTGGAAATCCGCAGATTCCCGCAGACTATTGCTTGTTATATGCTTCATCTGTGAAATCTGTGGGTGATTCACTCGGGCATCCGGTGTCTGGCGAGCTGCATGGATTTTTCGATAATCTCGTCCATCTGCTCGGTGCTAAGATCGATGCCACGTTCGCCCCTGACTTCGTCATACAGGTAGTCGTCGATGTCGTTCATCGCCTGCTTCTGTGCGTCCAGGTCATCCCAGAAGTGCACTTTCCAGTGGTGGCGAACGATGTCATTGATGGTCAGTGCGGCATCACAGGCTGTCTTTTCATCGGATGCGTCAAAATAGGGTTTCAGGATTCCATAGTAGGCCATAGCGTCGTCATTACCTTGCAGGGCTTCCGGCATGTCGTCATGCTCGCGATTGACGACCTTTTCCCGAATCTCACTGACCCGTTGCAGATATTCCAGATCAGAGAGGCGTTTGGCCTTGAAGTCATCGATGGCCTGTTGAATCAGCTTTGAGAATTTCTCATAGAAAGCGGGATCTTCCTCCATTTTCTCGGTAATCGCCTTCTTCGTTGCATGGGCGATGGCATCGGCCTTTGCCGCCGTGGTCTTTGCACCATAGACACCACGATCCTCCTTGACCTGTGAAAAGGTTTCTTCGTCGAAGATGTTCACCGGCGCGTTAAGCTGGACAACTTCGCTGGCAGAAATATGGGTATCCAGCAATTTTCGGATCTTCGGCTCGTAGTCGCGGTAGTCGATGGCCTCGGCATAGCGCAGCTTCACGGACGCCTTCAGGTTCTGGAATCGTTTCAGGTCGTTTTTGTATTGGCGGAGCTTCTCTTCCGGTGTGTTCATGATGAACCTTTCAACTGAAAGGGCGATCCCCAGCGTCTTGCTGTAGTCGGACAGGCGCTCATAGAACTCCTCACGCAGCGCATCATCGGCAAGCAATACCTCGTAGGCCTCTTCGTCGTACTGATTCCTGACCTCGTTGAACAGATCCCACAGATCGGAATAGCGCTGGGGCAGCTTGGCCACCTCCTCCTGCACGGCGATCAGGGTGCCAGCAAGGTCTTCATCCTCGAAACCATCCAGCACGCTGTACATGGACAGCGCCCTGTCTAGTTCGCCCAGCACGCTGGCGTAGTCCACGATGTAGCCGAACTCCTTGGTGGCGCCGCCTTCGTCTTCATAAATCCGGTTCACGCGGGCAATGGCCTGCAACAAGGTGTGTTCGCGCAGGATGCGGGTGAGGTAGAGCACGGTATTGCGCGGGGCATCGAATCCGGTGAGCAGTTTGTCCACCACGATCAGGATTTCGGGCTCATCAGCGTATTTGAAGCAGTTGATGATCTGCTTGTTGTACTCTTCCTCTGAGCCATACCGCTTGATCATCTTCTGCCAGAACTTCACGACCTCATCGGTGGGCTCGTCATCCACGTCATCATAGCCTTCGCGGCTGTCCGGCCCGGAAATGATCACTTCCGAAGATACAAAGCCGATTTCTTCCAGATATTCGTGATACCTGAGCGCGGCGGCCTTGCTGGGGGCGACGAGCTGCGCCTTGTAACCCGTTCCCTGCCAGTTGGCGCGAAAGTGCTCACTGATATCGAAGGCGCGCATGTAGATGACCTGGTCGGTCTTGTTCAGCATCTCGGCGCGGGCGTATTTCTTCTTCAGGTCGGCCCGTTGTGCATCCGTCAATCCCTGGGTGTGGCGGCTGAACCAGAGGTCGATGGCCTTTTCGTTCTGCTCCATCTCCACATGGCGGCCTTCGTAGAGCAACGGGACGATAGCGCCATCCGCCACGGCCTGGTCGATGGAGTACTTGTCGATGAGCCCACCGAACTTGGCGAAGTTGTTTTTCTCCTTTTTCATCAGCGGCGTGCCGGTGAACCCAAGGTAGCAGGCATTGGGAAACATCTGCCGCATGCGGGCAGCGAAGTTGCCGAACTGGGTGCGGTGGCTTTCGTCGATGAGCATAAAAATATCAGAGGATGTATCCTGATATTTTTTAACGTTCAGCGCCTTGTCGAACTTGTGCACCAGCGTGGTAACTAAGCCAGCCTTTTTCTCAGACACCAGTTCCAGCAGATCGCGCCCGGTGCGCGCCCGTTGCGGCGCCATGTCACAGGCCGCAAAAGTATCCTTGAGCTGCTTGTCCAGATCCTTGCGGTCGGTGACCAACACAATGCGCGGATTATTGATGTTAGGTTCCTGTGCCAGGGCGCGGGCCAGCATCACCATGGTGAGCGACTTGCCGGACCCCTGGGTATGCCAGACGATGCCGCCCCGACGACGGTTTTGCGCGTCGCGCTGTTTCACATGGGTTAGAATGCGCTTGATGGCGAAATACTGCTGATAGCGTGCAATCTTTTTGATGCCCGCATCGAACACGGTGAACTTGTACACCAGTTCTAGCAGCCGCTCGGGACGGCAGAGGCTATGAATGGCCCAATCCTGCTCCGTGATCTCGCGCTCGCCCTCGGCTTCCAGCGCGTCGAAAAACCGGCGGGCGGGGGCGAACTCGCCAGAGAACAAAGTATCCTTCACTCCTTCCGGGAGCACGTGGTGAACACTTTCCGCCACGGCCTCTTCCTTGTCCTGCCGCTCCTTCCACAGCGACCAGAACTTGGCGGGCGTGCCTGTCGTGGCATAACGGGCAGCGTTTTTGTTCACGCCCAGCACAAGCTGGCTATAAACAAAGAGTTTGGGGATATACTCATCCCGCTGGTTGCGGATAGACTGGGAAATCGCCTGCTCCACCTCTACCTTGGGCGATTTGCACTCGATGACCGCGAAGGGGATGCCATTAACGAACAGCACGATATCCGGCCGGGCAGTTTCCGTGCTGCGGGTACGCTCCACGCTGAATTCCGCCGCTACATGGAAGCGGTTGTTGCGCCAGTCGTCCCAATCCACATAGCGCAGGTTGAAGCTCCGGGTATCACCCTCGACAGTCTGCTCAAGCGACGTTCCCAGGGTCAGCAGCTCATGGATGGCCTCGTTGGTCTTCAACAGGCCGTCGTACTTGAGGTTCTTCAGCTTCTGAACCGCCGACTGGATATTCTCCTCGCTGAACAGGTATTCCCGGCCCTTGTGATGAATGCGGTTAATTCCCCGTAACTGTTCACGGAGCACATCCTCCAGCAACACGTTGCCGGTCTTTCCCTGGCGCGCGGCCAACGCCTGATCCAGCGGCAGATATTCAAAACCCAGGTTGATGAGTTGTTGCAGTGCCGGGATCTGGGAGAGGCATTTTTCGTTGAACCTGAAACCTTGCATTACTCCTCCTAGATATCCCAGGCCGGGTGTTTGATGTCTTTATAGAACTCCACACACTCATATTTTGGTGTTTGGCCTATTGAGCCTTGCATAAATGATGAACACATCACAAAGGAAGCTCGGCCTGTTTCCAGAACGCGGTCACCAGTGTCTTCTGGCGTCGCTGCATGGAACGGAGCCTGCGCCGGGCATAGTCACTCAATTCACCGATGTCCCTGGGACAGAAGTTACCCAGCTCATGCGGTTTGAGATGCCCGAACAGATATTCAACCGGGTTGAGCTCCGGCGAATAGGCCGGCAGGAACTCGATCTGAATCTGCCCATTGCAATCCTCGACATACTGACGGACCAGGCGGCTCTTGTGGACCTGCAGGCCATCCCAGATGATCAGCAGCTTCCTGCCGATCTGGCGCTTGAGTGCCTTGAGGAACTCGATGCACTGGGGGGCACGGATCGTACCGGGGAACAGACGAAAGTAGAAACGCCAGAAGCTGACCCCGGCGATCACCGACAGCTGCTTCCAGGTGAAGCTGTACTGGATGACAGGCGTCTGTCCCTTCGGTGCCCAGGTGCGCACCAGTGTGGGCCGTTCCGACAGACCCGATTCATCGACAAACACGATCACACGCCCCTCTTTTGCAGCGTTTTTTTTAGTGCCGGCCAGCGCTTGGTCTTCCACTCCCGCACCGCACGCTCATCGCGCTGCAAGGCGCGCCGGGCCGGCCGCTGGCAGCTGAACCCCATGCGCCCCAGCACGCGGGAGACCTGCGACTCTGACAGCTGCACCCCGAACTGCTCGTCCAGCACCTTCCGCACACGCCCCAGGGTCCAGACCTCGGTGGCAAACCCGCTGGCCAGCGCGCCTTTCAACAGGATCCGCTTCAGCTCACGCAGGTCGGCCTTGTCCAGCGAACCCGGACGGCCGCGCAGACCTGTCGACCGCAGCGCATCCAATCCGCCTTGTTCCAGGCGCCGGGCCCACCCGCAGACCGTTGATCGGGCTACTCCCACGCGTCGCGCCACTTCCGCCTGGGGGACGCCTTTCAAGAGAAGGCGGCCGGCCCGCAGTCGCCGCTTCTCCAGCTCTTTGCATTGCGTCTTGCTGTCCATGGAATCCTCCCAACATACCCGATTCCATAGACAACGAAAACAGAATAATGTTCACTATTTATGCAAGGCTCAATAATCGTTCCCGCCTGCTATTGAGCTTGTGTGCCAGTCCATCGAAAAATACTTTCTCTCCAGCGTAAGCTTCTGGTTCCGTTGTCAGTTCGAGATGGCGACGGTATACATAACTGACAGCGTCAGCAATCTGGATAAGTGATGAGTATTCAGATTTAATCGCAAATGCTGTATTCACAATATGATCAAATCGATCTTCCTCTTTCAGGTCTAACCACTTGGTCTTGCCTCTCACTTTCTTGCTTTGCTGGTACAGTCCATCAAACCATGGATCTGCCAGATACAACCCGTCAGATACTTTCGGCATATGGGCTCTGTTGTCATCGAAAATGAGGACGGTTAGGCCTTTATTATTCTTGATGATTTGCATTTTTTTCTGAATAAGCCCGCAAATGAACATGCCATTCAGCGCCCAATAATTACCCGAACACGGCACCATATACTTGCCGCTAGCACATGCGGCCTCAAATGCTTGAAACGACATGCCAAATGCATAAATCTTTGAGCACTCTACGGCAATATCACACATCTCAGACAAGAATGCTTTTCGCTCATCTGGTGAAACCTTATTCCAGCCCCCTTTACCGTTGATAAATGCCTTGGTCTTTAATTCTTTTGGTGTGCCAGGATGTCTGGCAAGAAATTCCTTTAGTTCATGGTCAAATTTATTGGTGTACTTGCGTAGTCGGTAAGCGTCAATGAGAAGTCCGGCCATGACAAACACATCGCCCTCATCAGAACAGCCAGACTCGTCAATATAAGCAAATTTCATACGGGCAACTGCTCGTTAATTCGCTTGAACAATCTCTCAAACCGATTGATTGTTTCCTCACTGACCTCCAGACTATTCCCTAACTCGCTAAGCCCAGACCTGGCTGGGGCGAAGTGATTAAATCTGACAGCAGGTACGTTTGATGAAATAAACTTCTCGACTCGCTTGACAATGCGTGGTGATTTATCAAGAACATCAGTTGAGAGTTTTTCTTTGGTGCCTGGATATGCAGAGACCACCAGAGCAAGATATTCTTCCTCGGTAAACAGATCCTCAATATCGGCTTCCTTCGCATCGACAAATTCATTTAGCTGCATGATCTTATTACGGTCAAGAAAATGGCTTTTTATCAGGTTGTCTACACGCTGCTTGTCCTTTTTCGATATGTCCATAAGAACACAAACATTCAACTCATTTGCTCCTATCAAAGAAACAAAAGTCGCCAGTTTGTCAGCGCCGCCTACAGGGGTTACGACCCATTTGTCACTCAATGTCTCTCGCCCTGCGCTGGACAGTATTGCTGACATGGTTTGCAAGTAGAGGAGATCAGACGGACCTTCCACAAGCAGGCAATTTGGGCCGAGAAACAATGTTTGCGCCAAGCTATACCCCAGAGCGGCCTGCAATGGGAATACGGTGTTCGCATCAACACTCAGGCATTCCGAGGAGACCTTAACGCCCTCGTTATCTATGTCCTCAACGGTGCGAACACGCTCAAACCGGTGTGCATCAACCATGAATGGTGAATGCGTTGTGTAAAGAACCTGGTGATCAGGTGCAAGAACATCCTCGATGAATCTGAGCAAGTCTGCCTGTGCACTGGCATGAAGATTGAGGCCCGGTTCATCCAGAAGGATAATCATTTGTTCGTTATCTTCAGACAGCTTTTTGAAGGCCGTGAGGAAGGAGAAAAACCAGACAAACCCTCGTGAGCGCTCGTCAAAGGGAACTGTTACGCGGTGTTTTTTATTTTTGATGCGCACATGAAATTCACCTGGCTGATTGTTTCCGGGAGATCGATGCACATCAAATTCCACTTCGAGTGATGGGTTCTGCTTCCAGTAGTGGAATACATCATCCGTGATCTCATTGGCAATGGCTTCGAGATTGGCCTTGTGGTGCTCGTAATCTGTGTTATTTCGCAGCTCCTGGGCCGTTATGCCAGCCAAATCCAGCAAGTCCTTTAGTGTCCTTATTCCTTCATCTGCTTCTGCGTCGATTTGGTCTAGCAACGCCGTCCCTTTCATTATTCGATAATCATCAAAGAAGAAAATCTTAGGCACACGCTCCTTTAGGCAACTCTGCCAGACCTCAATAATAATCCCTTTATTCGCAACACCTGTTAGATAACTCAAGTGTTGCTGGGCAACAGCATCATCTTCGCACTCCTCCAGCGAGGAAATTAGAGAATCAAGAGACTTGGTGGCTTTCGCCTTCTGGGCAGAATTACCTGATAAATTACTATTTGATGTGTAATGTTTGATCCACTTGTGCTCATCGATGTTCAGGCCAATAAGTTTTGTTCCATCGTATTTTTTTGTGATAGTCAGTATTGCCCCTTGTGAAATGCAATCACCGAATTCCTCTACCACCGCAGCAATATCATCATTATCTAGTTCAAAGTCTGCGGTAATGACTTTTGCTGACTCCTCTTTCCCTGCCTTGACTTTCCGCAAGTATTCACGAAGCCCTTTTCTTGGGTAGTCTTTTACCTCGTCGTATTCGACGTCTTCCACGGGGTTCAGACGGTATAGCGCTTGGAGTAAGGCAGTTTTTCCTGCCTCATTTTTTCCAACGAAACAAGTTACATTTTGATCAACGACAATTTCTTTGGAATCATCGATATTTTTGTAATTCCAGATGTGAAATGATTTTAGCTGCATGACCTAATCCTCCTGGTGATTTTTCATGATTTTACCCGCCACTGACCGGTTAACAGTTTCTGCATCAAGCCGCGTTTCTGTTGTCGATAAGCGTCCGCCAGATCGTTAAGTATTGTTATTTCCTGCTGGGCGATGTTAAGCGTTCTAGCAATTGCCTGCTGCTCTTCTTGTGATGGGAGCGGAAACGGTATGGCAGCAAAATCACCAAAACTTACCGTTTCACGTACACTACCCTGAGCGCTCTTTTTTATTCGTTGTCTTGCCTCGTGAGAAGATAGCCAGTGCAGGAAGAAATCAGAATTTATTCTCTTCTCGTCCAGTTCGAAAACGACGTACATTGGGCTTAGAACCCCTATATCCCAATCATCCAGGCGGGCAATGGATCCGACGTTGATGCGGGAAGGGTTGTAGGCATATTGGCCGCGCCTGACAATCTTGTAGTTGCTCAGGTCGGCGCTGGCAACTCGTCGCTCAAACTGGTCTTCGGGCAGTACAAAGCCACTGTGATTGGTAACACTGAGTACCTGCTTGACTGCGCCGTCACGGTTGCGTGCAGATACTTCTGTGGAAAAATCGCGGATATGTCCACGCGGATGGCTTTTATCGGAAATCAGGCGGCTGAGCAGCCACGAAAACCGTTTTTCCTTCGCCGCGATCAGCTTCTCGGTATTTTCGATGGCGGCATCCCATATTTCGAGCAAATCGGTAACTTTCTTGCGGCTTGATAGGGTCTTTGGGATCAAAAACGATAATTTTCTTACATCTCTAATGTTTATTCCTTTTACGGCCTGACCTACCTTGTCCTTTTCTATCTGCGTTTGCACATAGTCGCTTCTTAGTACTTGCAATACATATCGTTTCGTTATATCACAGGAAATCCGTATACGCGCTGTATCCTGTGTGATGTTAGCTCCTTTCAAAAGATCTGGAACAATAGCAACCTTACCTGTGGTGCCTCTTATTGATAACAATATGTCGCCCCCGTTTAACCGAGAACGTTTATACTGATTCTCAATTTGAGGGTCAGTGAGTAGCAATGATTCGGTCTGAATAATGCCGTTGGTGATATCTTTTACCTTCACTACAGGCACACCGCCCTGGAAGAATTTCCCGGGCTTAAGTATCCCGTAACAAATAGGATACTCATTGTCTACAAGGGTATTGAGCTGCACCTCTCGCCAGAAATCGTTTTCCTTACTCACCCTTCACCTCTGGCTTTTTATCTTCTTGCCCCAACTTTTTTGCCACAATCTCCAGCGCCTTAATGGACTCTTCTTTTCCGAGGGCTTCCTTGCGCCCCCGCCTGCGCTCCGCAAACCGCTCATACTCCTGCCGTGCGTGTTCATCCGCCGCCTTCTTGCTGACTGATCCGGCATTAGGCAGCACCTTGCGCTCGTTGAAGGTAAGGAATTCGTCGAGCTTGCGTTCCCAGTCCTGCATGAAAATCTGCCTGCGGCGGCGGGCCTGGTCTTCGGCGAAGTCGAGCCACATGACGACGATGCGGTTGAGTTCGTCGATTTCCGGTTCGGTGAGGTAGTTCTTGGCGGTGGTGACGTCGGTCTTGCGCACTTCATCGCCTTTCCAGGAGGTCAGGCCCATGTTGGGGAGTTCGTGGTCGGCGCGGCGCTGGATGAGTTCGGCGGCGGTCAAGCCTGTGGCGGCGTAGTGCAGCTTGTTCTGGATGATGCTGAAGAACCTGGTAGTCTCCGGCCAGGAGGGGTCGTAGTCGCCCGCCATGGCGAAGATTTCTTTCACCCGCAGGTACATGCGCCGTTCGCTGGCGCGGATGTCGCGGATGCGTTCCAGCATCTCGTCAAAGTAGTCGGGCACACCCCAGTCGGCCACGGGCGGGTTCTTGAGCCGCTCGTCATCCATGGTGAAGCCCTTGACCAGGTATTCACGCAGCCGCTCGGTGGCCCAGCGGCGGAACTGGGTGCCCCGCTGGCTGCGCACCCGGTAGCCGACGGCGAGGATGGCATCGAGGTTGAAGTGTTTTACGTTGTATTCCTTGCCGTCGGCGGCAGTTGTTCGGAAAAACCGAACAACTGAATCTTCCTGTAACTCATCGTCTTTAAATATGTTTTTCAGGTGCTCGCTGATGGTGGCCTTGGATTTCTGGTATAGCTCGCAGAGCATGGCCTGGCTCAGCCAGATGGTCTCATCCTCGAAGCGGCATTCGAGGCGGGTTGTGCCGTCCTCGGCCTGGTAGAACAGGATTTCGCCTCGTTGCGAGACGATGTCTTCGTCTTCCGGGCTCATCGCTCGATCTCCGCCAGTTTCTGCGCCATCTTCGCCCGCACCTCGGCCAGTTCCTTCTCCAGTTGGTCGATCTCCTTTTGCACGGCGTCGATGTCGATCTCTTCCTCTTCCTCGAAGGTGTCCACGTAGCGCGGGATGTTGAGGTTGAAGTCGTTTTCGGCGATTTCCTCGAAGCTGGCGACGTGGGCGTATTTGTCCACGTCCTTGCGCGCCTGGTAGGTGGCGACGATCTTCTCGATATGGGTCTCGTCCAGGGTGTTCTGGTTCTTGCCGGACTGGTATTCGCGGCTGGCGTCGATGAACACCACGTCGCGCCGTTTCTCATTGGCACCGCCTTTCTCCCGTGTGCGGTCGAAGACCAGGATGGCCACCGGGATGCCGGTGGTGGGGAACAGATTGGCAGGCAGGCCGATGACGGCGTCCAGCAGGTTGTCCTCGATAAGCCGGCGGCGGATGCGGCCTTCTGCGCCGCCGCGGAACAGCACGCCGTGGGGCGCGACCACGGCCACGCGGCCTTCCTTTTCCAGCGCGGCTTCAATCATGTGGCTGATGAAGGCGTAGTCGCCCTTGCTCTTGGGAGGAATACCGCGCCAGAAGCGGTTGAAGCGGTCATTCTCGGCCTCGTCCTGGCCCCACTTGTCCAGCGAGAAGGGCGGGTTGGCCACTACCACGTTGAATTTCATCAGGCGGTCGTTTTCCACCAGTGCAGGACTGGTGAGGGTGTTGCACCATTCGATGCGGGCGCCGTCCATGCCATGCAGGAACATGTTCATGCGCGCCAGCGCCCAGGTGCTGCCGTTGACCTCCATACCGAACAGAGCGAAGTCGCGGCCGCCGATTTCGCGGGCCGCCTCGACGAGCAGGCCGCCGGAACCGCAAGCGGGATCGCAGATACGGTCACCCGCCTTCGGCCGAGCCAGTTTCGCCAGCAGTTCGGAGACCTTGTGGGGGGTGTAGAACTCACCGGCCTTCTTGCCCGCGTCGGAAGCGAAGCGCTCGATGAGGTAGATGTAGGTGTTGCCGATCACGTCTTCCGAGACGCGGCTGGGGCGCATGTTCAGTTGGGGCTTGTTGAAGTCCTCCAGCAGGTGTTTGAGGCGTCGGTTGCGATCCTTGGTGCGGCCCAGGTTGGCCTCGGAGTTGAAGTCGATGTTGCGGAATACGCCTTCGAGTTTGGATTTGTTGGCCTCTTCGATGGCGTCCAGGGCGATGTTGATTCGCTCACCGATGTTGGGTTCGTTGCGAGCCTCATAGAGATCGTAGAAGCTCGCGCCCTTCGGCAGCACGAAGCGTTCGCGGGCCAGCTTGCGGTGGATGCGTTCCTCGTCGTCGCCGTATTGTTTTTTGTAGCCTTCGTAGTGATCCTGCCAGGTGTCGGAGATGTATTTCAGGAACAGCATCACCAGGATGTAATCTTTGTACTGGGCCGGGTCCACGACGCCACGGAAGGTGTCGCAGGCCGCCCAGGCGGTTGCATTGATTTCGGATTGCTTGAGCTTGTCGGTCATGCAGTGTTCTCCCGGATTCTTTTTGTTTTCATCAGTTTCATGATGTCATTTGTTGCAATAGTTTTTCGCCCAGCGCGCGGTGAAGGCGGTCGCTCTGGACTAACAACGCCTGGCGAAGCGTACGTTCTTTCATCATCAATTCTCCCAGCTCGGCAAACTGGCGTTGTTTGTCCAGCGGAGGGATGGGCAGCATGAGTTCAGCAAATATCTTACGCTGAATGATGGGGGTGCCCGCGCTTGTTCTGACCTGGGCGATACGCGCCTGGATTGGGGGTTGGTTCAAACACCAGGCGAGATAGGCAGGATCAAAACCCTGATGCGGTCGCAGGATGTAGAAGGTGGCGGAAGCTACCGTTAGTTCAGGAACCGACTCTACAACCGCGGCACAATTACGGCTGCCACGCGAAACAAAAAGCACGTCGCCTTCCCTGACCCGGTATTTTTCCAGTGATCCCTTGGGGGTGATACGCAGCTCGTGTTCAGGCAAATAACGGTAGGGCATGCCTTGTTCCATGGCCGGAGCAAGATGCTTTCCCAGGATGACCTGATGAGTGCCCTCGGGCTCGTGCTCCGCACGAGCCTTGAGAGCGTAGCCAGGCAGCACATCGGCACAGTCGGCGATCCTTGTCAGTTGTGCATTCATTCGAGTGCCCGTCCGCCTTAGTCGTTACAGACCGGCGTGTAATTACGCACCAAGTCGGTTTCGATATTGAATCGACGAGGCTCAGACGACTCCAGATGGATACCGATGTGCGTTTTGCCGTGACGATCAAAGCAAGGTCGCTTGTGGTGATTGTCGAAGCGTTCAGACAGATCACCGGTCTGGCCAATATAGAGGATGGAGAAATTGGTGCCGTTCTTTTTCAGAATGATGTAAACAGCACCGACAGCTTTGAACGATGTGCCCCAAGGGTAAACGTCAAAACTATATGAGCGACCGGATGCGCCATTGAGTGTAACAGTGGTTTCTTTTGCCATTCTTGTACTCCTGTAATAATGCCAGACTGGCAAGGCGAGCTGGCATGGAGTACACTTTAACTGCGTATCAAAGCGACTTTAGCTGGCCACCAGGCGTTGCCTGACCGGTTAAGGTTTCAAAAAAAGCCCGTGTTGCCGCACGGGCTTTTTTATTGCTCGCAGGATATTTTCTGCAAGAGTAATGATAATACTCTTTTGCATTCGACACTGTCAACACTAAAAAGTTCAGTATTCGCATTACTCAAATTAAATATTTCTATAGGCTTGATTCCTCGAGCAATCAATGAGTTATGGCATGTAGAGTCACTGGATTATTTCATGGATACAGCAACGACTGTTGTTGGCCAACAGTTTCCCTTTATAGGAAGACTTTCTATATGGAAAAATTGAAGCCTTATTTTTTATTGGCGCAAAAAATAAGCCAGACCCCCGACAATCGAGAATCTGGCTTATTTCACAACAGGCCTTAGGGTGTGCAGCGAATGAAAGCCGGACCAACTATGCTTTCCTGTAACAATAAGTTGGCCAAAACGGCCAACTTATGCTTGCATGCACAGGAGTATTGTGCCGCGTTGATTTTATGGTGGGCCCGCCAGGACTCGAACCTGGGACCAAGGGATTATGAGTCCCCTGCTCTAACCAACTGAGCTACAGGCCCGAAGGGGAGAGGCGGAGTATAGCTGGATAGAAAAAGGGCGTCATCCGGCGGGATGACGCCCTTTCCATAACGGCTGCCTGGCGGCCCTGGCAATCAGCTGCTCTCGATCTCCAGGAAGGAGCGCAGCTGCTCGGAGCGGCTGGGGTGACGCAGCTTGCGCAGGGCCTTGGCCTCTATCTGGCGGATGCGCTCGCGGGTCACGTCGAACTGCTTGCCGACCTCCTCCAGGGTATGGTCGGTGTTCATGTCGATGCCGAAGCGCATGCGCAGCACCTTGGCCTCGCGCGGGGTCAGGCCGGCGAGCACGCCCTGGGTGGCCTCGCGCAGACCCTCGACGGCGGCCGATTCGACCGGGGACATGATGCTCACGTCCTCGATGAAGTCGCCCAGGTGCGAGTCCTCGTCGTCGCCGATCGGGGTCTCCATGGAGATCGGCTCCTTGGCGATCTTCAGCACCTTGCGCACCTTGTCCTCGGGCATGGCCATGCGTTCGGCCAGCTCCTCGGGGGTCGGCTCGCGGCCCATCTCCTGCAGCATCTGCCGGCTGATGCGGTTCAGCTTGTTGATGGTCTCGATCATGTGCACCGGGATGCGGATGGTCCGGGCCTGGTCCGCGATGGAGCGGGTGATGGCCTGGCGGATCCACCAGGTGGCGTAGGTCGAGAACTTGTAGCCGCGGCGGTATTCGAACTTGTCCACCGCCTTCATCAGGCCGATGTTGCCTTCCTGGATCAGATCCAGGAACTGCAGCCCGCGGTTGGTGTACTTCTTGGCGATGGAGATCACCAGGCGCAGGTTGGCCTCGACCATCTCCTTCTTGGCGCGGCGCGCCTTGGCCTCGCCGATCGACATGCGACGGTTGATGTCCTTGATCTCGCCGATGGTCAGGCCGGTCTCCTGCTCGATGGCCATCAGCTTGTTCTGGGCGCGGCGGATCTCGTCGCGGTGCTGCTCCAGCGCGGCGGAGTACTTGTGGCCACCCTTGATCTGCTCGTCCAGCCAGTTCGGATTGGTCTCGTTGTCCGGGAAGCTGGAGATGAAGGTCTTGCGCGGCATCTGCGCCTTGTTCACGCACAGGCTCATGATCAACCGCTCCTGGGTGCGGATGCGGTCGACGGTGTCGCGCAGGCGGCGGGTCAGCTCGTCGACCAGGCGCGGCACCAGTTTCAGCTCCATGAAGCGCTCGCTGAGTTCCTTGCGCAGCTTGGCGATCGACTTCGGCGACTTGGCGGCCTGCAGCTTCTTGTACAGGCGGGCCAGCTCCTCGAAGCGGGCGCGGACCTCTTCTGGATCGGGGCCGGTGTCGACCACCTCTTCCTCAGTATCCTCGCCGTCCGACTTCTCGGCGCCGGCCTCGACGCGCGGTGCCGGGGTCGGGATGCTGTCGTCGTCCAGGGCGTTGGGATCGATGAAGCCGCTGATCACGTCGGGCAGGCGGATCTCCTCCGCCTCCACTTTGGTGTATTCGTTGAGCAGGGTGAGGATGGAGGACGGGAAGTAGGACAGGGCCGAGAGCACCTGGCGCAGGCCGTCCTCGATGCGCTTGGCGATCTCGATCTCGCCGGCGCGGGTGAGCAGTTCGACGGTACCCATCTCGCGCATGTACATGCGCACCGGATCGGTGGTGCGGCCGAATTCGCTGTCCACCGTGGCCAGCGCGGCGGCGGCCTCCTCGGCGGCGTCCTCGTCGGCCAGCGGGCTGCTGTTCAGCAACAGGGTATCGGCATCGGGCGTCTCCTCGTGCACGGAGATGCCCATGTCATTGATCATGTTGATGATGTCTTCGATCTGCTCCGGATCGACGATCTCGTCCGGCAGGTGGTCGTTGACCTCGGCATAGGTCAGGTAGCCCTGCTCCTTGCCCTTGGCAATCAGTAGCTTGAGCTGGGATTGCTGCTCTTGATTCATCGTCGTCATCGTGATCTTCTACACTCTACTCAAAGTAGCAAACGCGCCTTCGCCAAGCCGCAGGGGCTTGGCGAAGGCGGAAAAACAAACCCCCAGTTTAGCGGATCGGCCGGCATTCCGCCAGTCGGCTCATTCCTTTGCCGCCGTGGGGGTGGGCCGGGCGCGGTCGCGCACCAGGGTCTTCCATTCCGCCAGTTCCTCCGGCGGCAGCCGGCCGTCGCGGTCGAGCTTGGCCTGCAACTGCCGCCAGCGTGCCTCGCCGGCCTGCTTCAGGATCAGACGGATGTGACCGTCGAATTCTTCCGCCCTGCCGTCCGGCGGGCTGATCGGCTCGCTCCGGGCCAGTTTCCAGAGGTGGCGTTCCGCCGGGTGTTCACGGAAATGTTCCAGGATGGCGCCGACGTTCCTTAGATGGGGTCTTGCCCGTAAAAGTTCAAGCAATTCAACCAGGATTTCCACGCCAGCCAGATCCACCCCGGCCAGGGTCGTGCGCTCCTCCACCCGTGCCGCCAGCGCCGGTTCGTGCAGCAGCAGCTGGATGGCGTCGCGCACCGCCGAGTGCCGCTGTCCGCCCTGCGGCGCCGCTGGCCGTGGCGTATCAGGCCGGCTGGCGGGCGCCTCGGCCATCCCCAGCCGCTGTTCCAGGCGGCCCGGATCCATCCGGGTCAGTTCGGCCAGCCGGGCGGTCATCAGGTCGCGCAGCACGCCGGCCGGCAGCTTGTTGAGCAGCGGCCGGGCGAGTTCCACCAGTCGCGCGCGGCCGTCCATGCTCTGGATATCGACCCCGGCCTGCAGATGTTCAAAGAAAAATTCGGAAAATGGGACGGAGTCGCCGATTCGGGCCTCGAACGCCTCGCGCCCGACCTGGCGCACCAGACTGTCGGGGTCCTCGCCCTCCGGCAGGAACAGGAAGCGCGCCTGGCGGCCGTCGCGCAGCACGGGCAGGGCGTTCTCCGCCGCCCGCCAGGCGGCGGCGCGGCCGGCGCGGTCGCCGTCGAAGCAGAACACCACCTCGGGGACGATGCGGTAGAGCTGTTCCAGGTGCTCGCGGGTGGTGGCGGTGCCCAGGGTCGCCACCGCATTGCGGATGCCGTACTGGGCCAGGGCCACCACGTCCATGTAACCCTCCACCACCAGCAGCCGCTCCAGCTTGCGCTCGGCCTTGCGCGCCTCGTACAGCCCGTACAGCTCGCGGCCCTTGTGAAACACCGGGGTCTCTGGCGAATTCAGGTACTTGGGCGTGTCGTCGCCCAGCACCCGGCCGCCGAAGCCGATCACCCGGCCGCGCCGGTCGTGGATGGGGAACAGGATGCGGTCGCGGAAGCGGTCGTAGAGTCGGCCGTCGTCGCGGGCGATGGCCAGCCCGGCCTCCAGCAGCTGGCGGCGATGGGTCTCGCTGTCACCCAGTGCCTGCAGCAGGTTGTCCCAGCCTGGCGGGGCATAGCCGAGGCCGAAGTCGCGGGCGATCTCGCCAGACAGGCCGCGCCGCTTCAGGTAGTCGATGGCGCGTCCGGCCTGGGGGTGGTTGCGCAGCTGCTGCTGGTAGAAGCGCGCCGCGCGGGCCTGGATGTCGTACAGCGGCTGGCTGCGGTCCGGGGCCGTCCCCGCTGCCGCGGCCTCGCGCGGCACCTCCAGGCCCAGCGTCCGGGCCAGTTCCTCCACCGCCTCGACGAAGTCCATGTGCTCGTAGTCCATCAGGAAGCCGAGCGCCGTGCCGTGCGCGCCGCAGCCGAAGCAGTGATAGAACTGCTTGGCGGGACTGACGGTGAAGGAGGGGGTCTTCTCGTTGTGGAAGGGGCAGCAGGCGGTGTACTCGCGGCCCGCCTTCTTCAGCTGGATGCGGCTGTCGATCACCTCGACGATGTCGATCCGGTTGATCAGATCGTCGATGAACTGCTGCGGGATGCGTCCGGCCATGCCCCTAGTTTACTCCACTCCCGCCCCCACGTAGGTCGGATTACGGCGCTTCGCGCCTAATCCGACCTACGGGTCTGAATGGCCGCGGAAGGTACGGAAGGGGGATTCCGTGGCTATTGCCCGGAGAGGCGGGCCTTGATGCGGCCGCTGACCGCGCCCATGTCGGCGCGGCCCTGGAGCTTGGGCTTGAGCAGGCCCATGACCTTGCCCATGTCCTTGATGCTGCTGGCGCCGGTCTCGGCGATGGCGGCCTCGACGAGGGCCTCGATCTCCGCCTCGCTGAGGGGCTCCGGCAGATAGGTCTGGATGACCTCCAGTTCCTGGCTTTCCTTCTCGACCAGGTCGTCGCGACCGGCCTTCTTGAACTGCGCGATGGATTCACGCCGCTGCTTGACCATCTTGTCCAGCACCGCCGTGATCTGGGCGTCGTCCAGCTCGATGCGCTCGTCGACCTCGCGCTGCTTGATGGCCGCCATGATCAGACGGATGGTGGCCAGGCGGGACTTGTCACCGCCACGCATGGCGGCCTTCATATCCTCCTGGATACGGGCCTTGAGCGACATGGCGGGCGGGTATCAGTACAGGCGCTGGTGACGGGCGACTTCGCGGCTGACCTTCTTCATGTGTCGCTTGACGGCCGCGGCGCGCTTGCGCTTGCGTTCCTGGGTGGGCTTTTCGTAGTACTCGCGGCGGCGTACCTCGGAGAGGATGCCGGCCTTTTCACAGGAGCGCTTGAAGCGACGCAGGGCGACCTCGAAGGGCTCGTTTTCTCGAACGCGAACGCTGGGCATGTAGCGATCTACCTCTATATCCGTGACTGTTAGCCGTGATCCACGGCGACCGCAGGCCCCTGTCGGACCTGAAAGGGCGTGCATTCTAATCGCTCCGCGCCGGGAAAGCAAAGCCGGCCGCCGCGCTTGTGCCGCCTGCGCCCCTCCGCGAGAATGGCGCGATGCTCGTCCTCGGCATCGAAACCTCCTGCGACGAGACCGGCGTCGCCCTCTACCGGCGCGGCGAGGGTCTGCTCGCCCACAGCCTGTACAGCCAGATCCCGCTGCATGCCGAATACGGCGGCGTGGTGCCGGAGCTGGCCTCGCGTGACCACCTGCGCCGGCTGTTGCCGCTGCTGCGCCAGGCGCTGGAGGCGGCGGGGGTGGCCGGGACGGACGTCGGCGGTGTGGCCTATACCGCGGGTCCCGGCCTGATCGGCGCCCTGCTGGTCGGTGCCTCGCTGGGGCGGGCCCTGGCCTGGACCTGGGGGGTGCCGGCGGTGGCCGTGCACCACATGGAGGGCCATCTGCTGGCGCCGCTGCTGGAGGCGTCGCCGCCGGATTTCCCCTTTGTCGCCCTGCTGGTCTCCGGCGGCCACACCCAGCTGGTCCAGGTCGAGGGCGTCGGTCGCTACCGGCTGCTTGGCGAGACCCTGGACGACGCCGCCGGCGAGGCCTTCGACAAGACTGCCAAGCTGCTCGGTCTGCCCTATCCGGGCGGGCCGGCGCTGGCCCGCCTGGCCGAGCGCGGCGATCCGCAGCGCTATCGTTTCCCGCGGCCGATGACCGACCGCCCCGGCCTGGATTTCAGCTTCAGCGGTCTGAAGACCTTCGCCCTCAACACCTGGCAGGCCTCCGACCACAGCGAGCAGGCACGCTGCGACATCGCCCGCGCCTTCCAGGACGCGGTGGTCGACACCCTGGCCATCAAGTGCCGGCGGGCGCTGGAGCAGACCGGCCTCAAGCGGCTGGTGGTGGCCGGCGGGGTGGGCGCCAACCGGGCCCTGCGCGAACGGCTGCGCGAGCTGGCCGAGGCGCGCGGCGGGGCCGTGTACTACCCGCGGCCCGAGTTCTGCACCGACAACGGTGCCATGATCGCCTTCGCCGGCTGCCTGCGGCTGGCCGCGGGGCAGCAGGAGGCGGCGCAGATCGAGGCCCGCGCCCGCTGGCCGTTGGAGGAGCTGGGGCCGGTAGAGGGCGCGGCCTGCTGAGGGTCCCGGGCTACGATGGGGTTGCCGCCGCCGCGGCGTGGGCGCCGCGCCTACAGGGTATGGCGGCACGAGGTATCCGTAGGAGCGGTCTCCAGGCCGCGATGGGATTACCACCGTCGTCAGGCGGAACCGACGATGGCCACGAAACCCACGAAATCCACGAAAAGGAAGCGTTCAGAAGTCAGTAGATGGAAGCGTTATCTCTCCTGACTCCTTCATTCATTCGGGAATTTTTCGTGGGTTTCGTGGCCATAATACGCCCGTGTTTTCCGTGGCTATATCTGATCCGCTGTTACCCGCTCAGTCCTTCTTCGAGCCCAGCTTGATCCGCCCCTCGCTGCCCTGGAGCAGGTTGCGGATATTGCTGCGGTGGCGCCAGTAGAGCATGAGGGTCATCAGGCCGGTGGCGGCGACCAGCAGAGGGTCCCCGGTCAGCCACCAGACGTAGAGCGGCGAGGCGGCCGCGGCGACCAGGGCCGAGAGCGAGGAGATGCGGCTGACCAGGGCCACCCCCAGCCAAGTGCCGATGGTGGCCAGGCCCACCGCCCAGTGCAGGCCGAGCAGCACGCCGAGCGCGGTGGCCACCCCCTTGCCGCCGCGGAAGCCGAAATACAGCGGATAGAGATGACCGAGGAAGGCGGCCAGGCCGGTGGCCGCCAGCAACCCGGCACCGGCGTCCAGTCCGTGCGCCAGCAGCATCGGGATCAGCCCCTTGGCCATGTCGCCGAGCAGGGTGATGGCGCCGGCCTTGCGGCCGCCGAGCCGCAGCATGTTGGTGGCCCCGGGATTGCCGGAGCCCTGGGTGCGCGGGTCGGGCATGCCCAGCAGCCGGCCGACGACCACTGCGGTGGAGACGGAACCGAGCAGATAGGCGAACAGCACCAGCAGGATGGCGGACGGGGCAACGGGCATGGGCGGCTATTGCAAAGCTTTGTCCGGGCGCCGTCAAGCGTTTATAGTGAGGCGCCGTTTGGCAGCCCGGCGGACAGCCCATGGACATCATCTTCCTGCGCGACCTGCGCATCGACACCGTGATCGGCATCTACGACTGGGAGCGGCGCATCCGGCAGACGATCAGCCTCGACCTGGAGATGGCCGCGGACATCCGCAAGGCCGCGGCCAGCGATGCCATCGAGGACACCCTCAACTACAAGGCGGTGGCCAAGCGACTGATCGAGTTCGTCGAGGGCAGCGAATTCCAGCTGGTCGAGACCCTGGCCGAACGCTGCGCAAGTCTCGTGCTCGAGGAATTCGACGTCCCCTGGATACGCCTGACCCTGAACAAGACCGGCGCCGTGCGCGGCGCGCGTGACGTCGGGGTGATCATCGAACGCGGCACGCGCAGCTGATGGCCCGGGTCTACGTCAGCATCGGCAGCAACATCGACCGCGAGCGGCAGGTGCGCGAGGGGGTGCGCCGGCTGGCCGAGGCCTACGGGCCGCTGGTCTTGTCGCCGGTCTACGAGACCGCCGCGATCGGCTTCG